>JBBIOL010000003.1:0-73470 GCA_037443385.1 Anaeromyxobacteraceae bacterium | reverse complement strand
CTGGTGCTCGCACGGCGTCTACGGCTGGTCCCACCGGCGCCGCTCCCCGGCCGCCCGCACCAGCCCGCGCAGGAGGGCCGCCTGGCGCGGGTCGCGCCCGGCCAGCGACTCGGGGTGCCACTGCACCCCGAGCGCGAACGGGTGCCCCTCGATCTCTACGGCCTCCACCACGCCGTCCGGCGCCCGCCCGGTCACCCGCAGGCCCGGGACGGGGCCGCGGACCGCCTGGTGGTGCGTGCTGTTCACCAGGAGTTCCTGCTCCCCGGCCAGCGCGGCGAGCAGCGAGCCCGGCTCGGGCCGCACCGCGTGGCTGGGGACCTCCTTCGGGGTCGGCTGCTCGTGCGACAGGCCGAGATCGTCGGGCAGGTGCTGGTGGAGCTTGCCGCCGGCGAGCACGGCGAGGAGTTGCATCCCCCCGCAGACGCCCAGCACCGGCATGCCGGCGGCCAGCGCCCCCGACGCCAGGACCTCCTCGAAGGCGGTCCGCTCCGGGCGCGCCGGTCCGCAGCCGGCCCGCCGCGCCTCGCCATAGCGTTCGGGGGGGATGTCGAAGTCGCCCCCGGCCACGAGGAGCCCGTCCACGGCGGAGAGGTAGTCCGGGGCGAGCGTGGGATCGGCGCAGGGAATCGCCACGGCGAGCCCGCCGGCCCGGGCCACCGCGTCGGCGCAGGCCCGGGAGAGCGCGTAGCGGTCACCCCCCGGCGGCAGGTCGAGCGGGATGGCGATGCGCGGACGGGTCAACCGCCGCTCCCGGTCGCCGGGCCGGCCCCGCCCCGTCGCGCCACCCCCGCGGCGAAGGCGGCGGCGAGGAGCCGCGCCCGCTCCCGGACGTCGCCCCGGTGGAGCAGGTCCTCGACGACCGCCGCGGCCGCCGCACCGGCGCGGGCCACCTCGCCCACGGCGTCGAGACCGATCCCCCCGATGGCCACCACCGGGGCGGGGAGCCGTGCCGCGACCTCGCGAAGCGCGTCCAGGCCGCGCGGAGCGGCGGCGATGGCCTTCGTGCGGGTCGCGAACACCGGCCCGAAGCCGACGTGGTCGGCTCCCTCCGCGATCGCGGCGCGCGCCTCCTCGAGCGACCGGGTGCTGCGCCCCACGAGCCGGTCCGGCCCCACCACCCGCCGGGCCTCCCGGGTGGGCAGGTCCTCCTCGCCCACGTGGACCCCGTCGGCGCCGGCCAGCACCGCGAGATCGGCGCGGTCGTTCACGATGACGATCGCCCGGCCCCGGGCGATCCCCACGATCTCCCGCGCCGCGGCCAGGATCGCGCCGGCGGGCGACGACTTCATCCGGACCTGCACCACGCCGGCGCCGCCCTCGATCGCGAGCCGCGCGTTCCCGATCGGGTCGTCGTCGCCGACGATGGCGTAGAGGCCGTTCAGGCGGGCGAGGCGGCCCGCCCTGGAACCGATGGATTCCTCCATGACCCCGCCACTTTGCACGTGGCTTGACGCGCCGGCAAGCCGGGCCTATTTTCCCGCCTCCCCACGAATCCGCGAGAGAAGGTCCATGGCCGAAACCCTCGAGAACAAGCTCGTCGACAAGCGCGTCGCCCCCCGGAACCTCCGGAAGGGCCTCCTCGACGAGAAGGACTACGACCGCTACCTCAAGTCGCTCCCCGACGTGGCCGAGCAGGCCGTCCCGGTCGAGTCCGAGGTCGAGCACGTCGAGACCGACGAGGACGAGTAGCCGTGCGGGCCATTGCGGCCCTCTGCGGCTTCCTCGCGCTCCTCCTCCTCCTCCCCGGGGCCACCCCGGCGCAGGCGCCCGCCGCGCTCCCGCGGGCGGAGCCCCGACCCCCGGCCGAGCGCCGCACCCCCGTCGTCGCCGCCGTCGAGCGCTCCCGCGGCGCCGTCGTGAACGTCTCCGCCGAGGAGATGGTGCGCGTCCGGGTGCCCACCCCCGGCGCGGACATGGGGCAGCTCCTCTTCGAGGAGTTCTTCGGGAAGCCGCGCTTCCGTAGCGGCTACGCGGTGACCTCGCTGGGCTCGGGCGTCATCGTCTCCCCGGACGGGCTCGTGCTCACGAACGCGCACGTGGTGGAGCGCGGCGCCCGCTACCGGGTCCAGCTGCTCGACGGCCGCGAGCTGCCGGCCCGCGTGCTCGGCGCCGACCCCGCCTCCGATCTCGCCGTCCTGCGCGTCGAGGCGAAGGAGAAGCTCCCCTTCCTCCCGGCCGGCCGCTCCGACGACCTGCTCATCGGGGAGACGGTGATCGCCATCGGTAACCCCTTCGGCCTCGCCCACACGGTCACCACCGGCGTGGTCTCGGCGCTGCACCGCAAGGTGGGCGACCCGCGCCGCCCCCTCTTCGACATGGTGCAGACCGACGCCAGCATCAACCCGGGCAACTCGGGCGGTCCGCTCGTGAACATCCAGGGGCAGCTCATCGGGGTGAACACCGCCATCCTCGGCGACCGCAGCGCCGGCATCGGCTTCGCCATCCCCATCGACCGGGCGGTGCGCGTGGCCGAGGATCTCGTCCGCTACGGGGAGGTCCGGGAGGGCTTCTCGGGCATCGCGGTGCGCGACGAGCCGGTGAAGTCGGATCGCATCGGCGGCGACCGGGTGCGGGTCCAGGTGACCGCGGTCGAGGGCGGCTCGCCGGGGGCCGCGGCCGGCGTGCGCCGCGGCGACGTGGTCGAGTCGGTGGGCGACGCGCCGGTGGAGAGCGCCGCCGAGTACCGCTTCCGCCTCCGCGACGTCCCGGTGGGAGGCACGGTCAAGCTGGGCCTCTCCCGCGGCAAGGATCGGCTCACCGCGTCCCTGCGCACGGTCGAGCTCTCCGCGGAGCGCGCCGAGCAGCAGGTCCGCGAGCGCACCGGCCTCGCGCTCGCCGAGGAGAAGGTCCGCGGCGGCTCGGTGGTGGTGGTCCGCTCGGTCCGGCGCGGCAGCCCGGCCGCGGAGGCCGGCCTGCAGGCCGGCGACTGGATCCGCGAGGTGAACGCGGTCGAGGTGGGCGGGATGGCCGACTGGCGGCGGGCCGCCGCCCAGGCCCGGCGCGCCGGCCAGCTCGTCCTGCTCGTGCAGCGGGGCTTCGCCGCCGAGCGCGTGGCCTTCGACGTGGACTAGGATGGCCTCATGAGCGACGCCCCGACCCCCGCCCCCGTGGACTTCGGAACCTTCGTCCTCTCCCTGGGATCCTCCGCGCTGGTGCACCTCGGCGAGATCCAGCACCCCGGCTCGTCCGAGGCCCGGGAGAACCTGGCGCTCGCCCGGCAGGTGATCGACCTGCTCGCCATGCTGGAGGAGAAGACCCGGGGCAACCTCGCGCCGGAGGAGGCGCGGTTCCTCTCCGACCTGCTCGCCGACCTGCGCCTCAAGTTCGTGGAGCGGAGCCGGGCGGGAGCCGCGCCGGCGGGCGGCCCGGCCTAGCGCTCCCAGCGCGGGCGGGCCGGCGCCCGGGGGAGCGCGCCGGCCCGCTTCACCTGCCGTCTACTTGGCGAGCGTCCAGCCGAACATCATGGCGTGGTCCTCGTGCGCCAGGTTGTGGCAGTGGGCCACGTAGTTCCCGGTGAAGGTGCGGAAGTTGCGGACCACCACCACCTCCTCCGACGGATCGAGCGCGATGACGTCGTCCTTCCCGGTGTCGTCCTGGTGCCCGGGCAGCGAGGTGGCCGGGCGGCCGTTGCGGGTGAGCACGTGGTGCTCCTCCATGTGCAGGTGCATGGGGTGGGTCCACCCGCCGCCGCCGTTGCGGATCACCCAGATCTCCGGCTGCCCCTGCTTCACCGTGGCGAGCGGCACGGTGGGGTCGAACGGGTGGCCGTTGATGAGCCACTGGATCTCTCCGCCGAACCCGCCGCGCTGCAGCTCGAAGGTGCGGGTGGGAAGCGTGGCGAGATCGGGGATGCGGGGCTGCGGGCGCAGGATCATGCTCGGGGTGGGCATGATGCTCGCGTCCGGGGCGTCGGAGCCGATCACGATCTTGAGGAGCGGGATCTTGTAGCGGGGGTCGAGGCCGACCCGGGAGTTGTTCGTGGCCTGGCGCCCGTCGCCCATCTTGCAGATGTCGGTCAGGTAGACGACGTCGCCCTTGCGGGTGGGCGTGCCGTCCACGTACCGGGTGAAGTCCACCACGATCTCGTGGCGCATGGCGGGCCAGTTCTCGATGCTGGTCCGCTCGATGGGGTTCGGGAGCAGCCCGCCGCCCGACGCGATCTCCATGAAGCTCATGCAGGGCACGCCGTCGGGGATGCGCCACTGCCCCTCGAGCTCGTCGCCCGAGTAGCCGAGCGACACGGCCGACTTCGGGCCGCCCGACGAGCGCATGAACTGCAGCTCGAACTGGCGGGACACGGCCGCGGTGAGGAGCCGGAAGCGGTACTTGCGCCGGTCCACCTGGAGCACCGGATAGGCCTTGCCGTTCACCGTGAAGACGTCGCCCACGAACCCGTGGTTCGGGAAGTGGCGGAAGAAGGTCTTGCCCCACTGCTCCGGGTGGGCCTCCCCGCACCCGTTGTGGAAGTCCTGGTGCGGGGTGGCCCCGTCGTCGAGGCGGCAGTCGTAGAAGACGAGCGGCACGTCGTACTTCACGTCGAAGGTGCCGTCGGCGTGATCCACGCGCACGCCGGGCAGGCGCAGCCCGCGGGTCTCGTCCCCCGGGTCCAGGATGGGGTCGTAGATCGGGTAGAGGCCGACCATGCCCTTGTAGACGTTGGCGCCGGTGTGGTCCATCTTGTGGTCGTGGTACCAGAAGAAGGACTGCTTCTCGGCCTCGTCGTTGCCGGCCGGGTAGTTGAGGTAGAGGTTGTCCACCCAGTCCCCGGGCTTGTAGGCGTCCTGCCGGTGGTGCGGGTTGCCGTCGCTCTCGGCCGCGGTGTGGGCGTTGTGGAGGTGGGTGAGGAAGGTCCAGTCGGGCGCGCCGAAGTCGCCGCGGTCCAGGTTCTGCGGGTTCTCGTCGAGGTGGTTCTCGAAGCGGACCAGGCAGGGCTTGCCGTACTCCGCGTTGATCATGGGGCCGGGGAACTTGCCGTTGAACCCGTAGATGGTGCTGTCGGGCAGCTTGGGCACCACCGTGCCGGCCGGGACCACCTTCCCCTTCGCGTCGGTGTAGGGGACGAGCGTGCGCACCGGCGACGAGGTGAAGCTGTGGGCCGCGACCTGCAGCTTGTTCTGGTAGATGATGGGCTGCGGCATGTTCGCGCAGACCGTTCCCGCCTGGCCCGGCCACATCTGGTGCGTGTAGCCGTAGGAGTCCTGCATCCCGGCGGCGCCGCTCGGCTGGCTGGCCCACTTCGAGGTGTCGACCGGGCGCGCCGCCTGGGGCACCGGCAGCGGGTCGGTGAACGGGTTCAGGATGAGCGGGCTCGTCGGGAAGGCCTCGATGGCCTGCAGGCCGGTGCAGGTCCCGCCGGTCCCGCCACCGCCACCCCCGCCCTGCTTGGCGAGCGTCGGGCTCGCCACCGCCACCACCGCGGTCGCCGCGGTCATCTTGAGCACGTCGCGCCGGGTGACGCCGCCCCTGGACTGCGCCCTGGCCTTCCTCGCGTTGCGGGTCTTCATCTGGGTCCTCTCCCTGGTCTCGGCCGCGCGGGTGCGCTGGCCCCCAAGCGACGGTGGATCCGTTCCGGGAAGGCCCCAGTCCCCTGACGGACCGACGGGCGACCGCGCGATCGGGCGGCCGCGCGACCACTCCCGGCGCAAGCGATCCTTCACCCCCCGTCTGCGTCCCGGGAGGTGGGGACTGTGGCGCGCCGGACGCGATGATCAGCCTTCCTCTCGTCGCCACCGGCCCCGTGCCGGAAGCCGAGAGGGCGCCTTGCCCCGGCCCGGCGAGAGGAGCGTCCCATGGGAAGCCAGGTCTCCAGTCACGGTGCGGGTTCCATCCGCAGTCGCGGGTTCGTCGCAGCCGGCGCGGTGGTCGCGCTGCTCGCGGCGATGCCGGCACGGGCCCAGCTGCCCGTCCCGGCCTCGTCGCAGTTCGACATCACCGGGTTCATCCAGGAGGCCAAGCTGGGCGGACCGGGGACGGGCGCCGGCGTCGGCGCCCACCAGGGCGGGACCATCAAGGTGAACGGGCACACCATCATCATCCCGTCCGAGACCATCGTCATCCTGCCCGCCAGCGCCTACTCGTGGGCGGAGCTCTTCGCGCTGTCGCCCGCGCCCTACACCGGCGTGTACACCGGCCTCGCGCTCTCCGACGTCCCGACGCCGATGACCACCTACGAGGCGCACGTGGTCGGCAACCGCGTGCTGGGCGGGTCGGGAGGGCCCGACGTCTACATCGCCGGCCTGGTCCACATCGCCCAGCACGACCTCGCGGGAGGCGCCGGGTTCATCAACTACATGGACTACGACCTCGGTGAGATGCGGGTGGGCGGCCTCATCCCCGACGTGAACTGCGTCGCGAACCCGGCCAACACGGTCGCCGGCGGCCCGACCTGCAGCGGCACGCGGGTGCGCATCCTGGACCCGGTCGGGCGCTTCGGCCGCACGACCACAGCGCCGGATCCGCGCTTCGCGGTCGACGACGCCAACCCGACCATCATCTCCTCCACCGGCTTCCCCATGTGCTTCCCGCGCGTGCCGCCGACCTCGGCGACGCCGGACGCGCTCTGCCCGGAGGGCAACCGGACCGGCCTGGGGACGGTCATCCAGATGAACGACCCGGTGGCGCTCCCGGGCCTCTTCCCGGACGCCACCCGCCAGGCGCCGCTCGAGGTGGGTGACTACGTCACCTTCGCGGGCACGCTGGTCCAGGACGGCGCCGCGCCCACCGCCGGGCCGTGGCCCGCCGCCGGCGCGGCCGCGACCTACGTGGCCGCCCACACCATCACCGACAACGTCGCCATCTACACCTGGCCCGGCTCGAACCCGGCCTACGTGATGATCGAGGTGAGCCTCATCGGGACCGGCGGGCTCACCGTCATCGGCGCGGGCGAGGCGGCCATCCGCACCCGCTTCGAGGGAATGACGACCGACCCGACCCGCAACATCCACCTCTACGGCGTGGACCTCGATCCGGCCACGGGCAACACCACCGATCGCGACTGGGGCACCATCGGCGTGGATCCTGGCGCTCCGACCGGCGCGGTGAAGGGGCGCTGGCGCTTCCGGCCGCCCTGCACGGCCACCGTCGCCGACCAGAAGTCCTGCACGCCGCCCCCGGCGGGCACCTTCCTGCCGCCGGCCCGCGAGGTGCGGGCGGTGATCGAGGGACAGCAGTCGCAGGTGCCAGGGCTCGTCACCGCGAAGACGTCGGCGAACGGGATCTTCTACGGCCAGTACCACGCACCCATCGGCGAGTACATCTTCCCGGAGAACATCCCCGGCGCTCCCATCGTCGAGAACAACTTCAACAGCATCGACTTCCTCACCAAGGGCGGCTACGTCTCCTCGGGCGGCACGCTCGCGAAGGTGCTCGACCCCTGGCCGAGCAACGTGGTGCCCACGCCGGCCTGCGTGGCGCCCACCGCCATCCCCGGGGGCCCGTACACCGTCGCCTCCGGCGGCACCGTCAACCTGACCGGTAGCGCGAGCGGCACGGCGCCGTTCACCTACGCCTGGACGGCGAGCAGCGGGTCGATCGCGAACGCCAACCTGGCCGTGGCCACCTACTCGGCCCTCGGCGCGACGCCGCCGGTGACGGTGTCGCTCACGGTGACGAACGCCTGCGGGACCAGCACCGCCTCCACCTCGGTGACCGTGAACGCCGCCGGCACGCCCACCGTGGCGCCCATCGGCCCGGTCGCGGTCTTCTCCGGGGCCATCAACGCGGCCTTCACCGTCTCGGCCACCGATCCGAACGCCCCCCCGCAGAAGCTCACCTTCGCGGTCACCCAGACCGGCACCCCGGCGCTCCTGAACCTCAAGGTGGGAAGCGCCTCCTGCGGCGTGGTGAGCGCGAACACCTGCACGGCGCAGGTCACCTTCACCGCCCCGACCCTGCCCATCGGCCAGGTCACGCCCTCCACGGTCACGGTGTCGGTCACCGCGACCAACACCGGCGGAGCGACCTCCGCGCCGGCGACTACCACCGTCACCGTGAAGCCGGTCCCGGACAACGTGGCCATCACCGCCACCGAGTACCGCACCGGCAAGCAGCGGCTCATCGTGAACGCCAGCTCGTCGGTGACCAGCCCGAACGTGGTGCTCACGCTGCAGCCCTACGCCTGCCAGACCGTGGCCGGGCAGGTGGCGTGTCCTCCCAGCGGCACCTTCGACCCGACCGCGCTCGGGAACACGCTCACCAACAACGGCGGCGGCCTCTACGTCATCACGCTGGTGGGCGCTCCGCCGCCCGCCTGCAACCCGCCGAGCGGCGCCTTCGCGACGCCCTGCCAGGCCACGCCCCTCACGGTGAAGTCGAACCTGAACGGCACGAGCCCACCGCACGGACTGGACAAGATCCGTCAGTAGGCCCGGCCGCGGCCGCCGGGGGGTGCTCCCTCCACCCCCCGGCGTCCCGTCGTCCTCGAACCGCACCCGTGTCCTTCGCCCGCCCCGGGAGCCGTCATGTGGAAGTTCGCGCTCGCAGTGGCCGTACCCCTCCTCCTGGGCGCCGCCGGCGTCCTGGCCGTACCGGCCGGTTACCGCGTCGAGCGGTCGGTCCTGGTGGCGGCGCCTCCCGAGACGGTCCTGGAGCAGCTCTCCGACCTGCAGCGCTGGGTGGCGTGGACACCGACGGAGTCGCGTGACCCACGCATCTCCCGGAGCTACGGCGGCAGGCCGGGCAGCCCGGGGGCGACCTACTACTGGTCGGGCGGCCCGGCGGTCGGAAGGGGGCGCATGACCGTGGTGGGCATCGGCCCCGGGCGGCTCGACCTGGAGCTGGAGACCGAGGCGCCCCGCCGCTCCGCGTCCGACCTCGAGCTGCGGGTCGTCCCGTCCGGCTCGGGCTCCCGGCTCACCTGGACGGTGCTCGGAGAGAACGGCCCGCTCGACCGGGCGCTGTGGGTCCTCTCGCGGCGCCACGCCCTGGTCCGCACGCTGGAGCAGCAGCTCGATCGGTTCCGCTCCGCCACCGAGGCGCTCCCGCGGACCGAGATCCGCCGGGCCGAGGCGACCACGGTGGTGGCGGCCCCGGCCGGCGCGCTCCGGGACCGCATCGCCGACCCCGCCGGATGGTGGGCGTGGTCTCCCTGGGCTGGCACTGCCAAGGGGTCCGCCCGGCCCGGAGGCGCGGCGTCGGGCGTGGGCGCGAGCCTCTACTGGCCGGACGGCGAGCGCCAGGCGCGCATGACGGTCGTGGCGCTCGGCCCGGACTCGGTCGACCTCGAGCTCGAGCTGGGCACGGGGGGGCCCTCGCCCCGGACCCACGACCTCCGCTTCCAGCTCCATCCCGACGGGGACCACACGCGGGTCACCTGGACCGCATCCGGCGACCAGGGCCTGGAGGCGAGCCAGCTCGACGCGGGGCTCTCCCGCCTGAAGTCGCTCGCCGAGGGGAGGCTCCCGTGACCCCGGCACCCGGAGCGACGCTTCGCCACGCCCATTCGAGTTCCCGGAGGTCCTCCATGAGGCCGTTCCACCTCGCGCTCCTCGTCCCGATCCTGTGCCTCGCCTGCGGGGGATCCACCCCGCCCGCCACCGGCGGCGGCGGCTCCCAGCCTCCCGTGGCGCGCGTCGGGCCGAATCTCGCCGTCGACTCGGGCAGCCGGGTGGCGCTCGACGGAAGCGGAAGCAGCGACCCCGCGGGCATGCCCGTCTCCTACCGGTGGACCCAGTCGGCCGGGCCGGCGGTCGCGCTCTCCGACGCGGCCAGCGCACGACCGACCTTCACCGCTCCGACCGTGGCCGCCGGCCAGCCGGCTGCCTCCCTCTCCTTCTCCCTGGTGGTGACGAGCCAGAACGGGACCTCGGACCCGGCGGCCGAGACCGTGACCGTGAACCCGCCGGCACCGGCGGCGGTCCTTCCGCCGGTGGCGAACGCCGGCGCCGACCGGACCGTGGACTCGGGCGCGACCGTCGCGCTCGACGGCTCGGCCAGCACCGACCCGGCGGGGCTCCCGCTCCTCTTCCAGTGGGTGCAGGTCGCCGGGTCGGCGGTGGCGCTCTCCGGCGGCGCCACGGCCCACCCCTCCTTCGCCGCTCCCGCGGTCGCCTCCGGGCAGCCGGCGGCCGTGCTCGCCTTCTCGCTCGTGGTCACGAGCACGGGCGGGACCTCCGTTCCCGCCACGGTGTCGATCACCGTCCTGCCCGGTGCGGGCCCACCCCCGCCGCCACCGCCCGTCCTCCCGCCGCTCGCGAGCGCCGGCCCGGACCAGGCGGTCGCCTCGGGCGCCACGGTCACGCTCGACGGCAGCGGGAGCAGCGATCCAGCGGCGTCGCCCCTCTCCTACGCCTGGAGCCAGTCGGCCGGACCGCCGGTGACCCTGGCCGGTGCCGCGACCGTCCACCCGTCGTTCGTGGCGCCGGTGCTCGGCGCCGGGCAGGCCCCGGTGGTGCTCGGGTTCTCGCTCGTGGTGACGGGCGCGGGCGGAGCGTCGGCGCCGGCCACCGTCTCGGTGACGGTGAGCGCACCGCCGGCGGCGAACCCCGCCCCGATCGCCGACGCCGGCGCCGCGCAGGCGGTCGCCTCCGGCGCGTCGGTCACGCTCGACGGCAGCCGGAGCGCCGACCCCGACGGGCAGGCCATCTCCTTCGCCTGGTCCCAGCTCTCCGGCCCGACCGTCGCGCTCTCGTCCACGGTCGCCGCGCGCCCGGTCTTCACCGCGCCGGCGGTGGCCTCGGGCTCCCCTCCGGCCACGCTGGTCTTCGCGCTCGTGGTCGCCGACGCGAGCGCCGCGTCGGCCCCGGCGACGGTGACCGTCACGGTGAACCCCGCCGGCGCGAGCTTCCCACCGCCGCCGGGGACCCCCGCGCCGGCGCCGTTCGACCCGAACCCGCCCCCGACCGGCGGATCGGGCAGCAACCGCTGGCAGATGGGGGCGGCGCAGGGGCTCTACGTCGTCGATCCGGCGCTCGGGGAGCCCACGGTGCAGGGGCTCGTCGTGGTCACGTTCGGATCGGTGAGCAGCGGCAACTTCATCCCGCCGGCCGGCACGGTGGTGACGCTGAACGGCGTCGCGCTGCTCCGCGATCCGGCCCTGAACGGCGCGTACTTCCGCGTCGACCCGGCCGGTCCGCAGCCGGTCGTCGGCAGCGGCGGCCGGATCGTCCTCGTCGCCACGGCCACGGTGAACGGGAAGCTCGAGCAGCGCACGCTCGTCTTCCCCTGCCCCACCGACGTGGTCGTCACCTCCAGCCCCGCCATGGGATCGGTGCTCGTCCCGGCCGCGCCACCGGCGGCGCCGCTTCACCTCTCCACCACGGCCGACCTGACGCTGAACGTGGGCATCGCGCCGATGATCGGGATCTACCCGCGCGCGATCCTGTACGGCTACGAGCCCGCCACCCGCGCCCTCGTTGCGTCGGGCTCGCCGCAGAACATCCCGCCCGGCCCGGTGAGCCTGGACGTGCCGGTGGCCGCGACCACCGCCGGTGGCTACCTCATGGACCTGCGCTGGCCGGGCACGTGGGTGGTCGACGGCGAGTCCGGCGGCTTCTGCGGGCTCGTGAAGCGCTTCACCTACGCGAGGTGAGACCCCGCCCCTGGCGCGCCGGACCCGGCGTCCAGGGGCGGAGCGCATCCCCCGTTCCAGGGACAACAAATACAATTATTTTTCGCTCATTTACGGTACTGGCTTGATGCACGTCAAATGTTCAGATCTGGGGGGTCAGGCCTGCGGCGATTTGTCGCACCCGGATCCCCGGGAAACGCGGGCCGCAGGGGGAGACCCATGTCGGCAATGCCCGCAACCGCAGGCCCACCGTGCACGAATCCCGTCCCGGGTTCGCCATGACCGCCACCGCGTCGCGCGCGGTCGACCCGTTCGACCTCTACCTTTCCCAGATCCGGCAGATCCCGCTGCTCACGCCGGAGGAGGAGCTCGCGCTCGCAGAGGCCTACCGCCGGACCCGGGACCCGCGCATCGCGCAGCGGCTCGTCCGCGGAAACCTGCGCTTCGTCGTCCGGGTGGCCCGGGAGTACGCCTCCGGAAACGTCCGGCTGGCCGACCTCGTCCAGGAGGGGAACCTCGGGCTCGTCCAGGCGGTCGAGCGGTTCGACCCCGACCGGAAGGTCCGCCTCATCTCCTACGCCGTCACCTGGATCCGGGCGCGCATCCTGAACCACATCCTGCGCTCCTGGTCGATGGTGCGGGTCGGCACGACGGTCGGGCAGCGGAAGCTCTTCTACTCCCTGCACCGGACCGAGGCCGCGCTGGCCCACGAGCTCGGCGACTCCACCGACGAGGCCGCGGCGCGGATGGTCCCGCTCCTGGCCCGTTGCCTGGGGGTGAAGCCGGCCGCGGTGGAGGAGATGCGGCGCCGGCTCGACTCCCGGGACGTCTCGCTCGACGCGCCGGCGACCCAGGGCGGCGCGCCGGTCCAGGAGGTCATCCCCTCCGGGGAGGCCCGCCAGGACGACCAGCTCAGCATCGCCGAGGAGAGCGCCATCGACTGCCGTCGCGTGCGGGCCGCGCTCTCCTGCCTGGACGAGCGGGAGCGGCTGGTCATCGAGCTCCGGGTGATGAGCGAGCCCCCGCTCACGCTGCAGGCGGTGGGCGAGCGGCTGGGTTGTGGCCGCGAGCGGGCGCGGCAGCTCGAGGAGCGGGCGCGGCGGAAGCTGCGCGCCTGCCTCGCCGGCTGCGGCCGGGGCGGGGCGTGCGAGGCCACGCGGCTCGTCCCCATCCGGCGGCAGATCGTCCGGCGGCAGATCGCCCAGCGGCGGCTCCGCCAGGCCGGCTGACCGGGTCGATGGCGTGCGGCGGAGCAGGCTCGCCTGGGGAGCCCTCGCCGGGGCGACGGCGGCCGCCACGGCCGTCGCGGTCTCGCCGGGGCGGTACCGGGTAGAGCGATCGATCCACGTCGACGCGGATTCGCGCTCGGTCCTGGCGGAGATCGCCGAGCCCCGCCGCTGGCTCGCCTGGTGGCCGGAGGAGGCCGGCGACCCCGGAGCGCGGCGCGACTACGGCGGACCGGCGTCGGGCCCTGGCTCGAGCTACCACTGGTCGAGCGCCACGCGGCGCGGGCGGCTCACCGTGCTCGAGGTCGCGTCCGGGCGGGTCGAGCTCGAGCGGGAGACCCTCGCGCCGTACGCCGGCCTCGCCGACGTGGAGGTGCGCCTCTCGCGCGATGGAGACGGCCTCCGGGTCTCGTGGGCCCAGTCGGGCGAGCTCTCCCTCCCGGACCGGGTCTCCCGCCTCCTGGGGCGAGGAGACGAGCCGCTCACGGCGTCCCTGGATCTGGCGCTCGCGCGTCTGCGGGTGGTGGCGGAGGCCGGCCTGGACGCCGGTGCACGCCGCGAGACGCACGCCGTCCGCGTGCGGGCCCTCCCCGCCGACCTCCTGCCCTGGCTCGTCGACCTGCGCCGCTGGGAGCGGTGGTGGTCGCCCGCCGCGCTGCCTCCCGACGTCGTGCTGGTCCACGCCCGGACCCCCGGTGACGGGGCCACCGGCCCGGGGACGACCCTTCACTGGACCGGCGGGGGGTCGGCCGGGCGGGTCACCATCCTCGACGCGGGGCCGGACCACGTCGAGGTGGAACTGGTCTCCGACCTGCCCCGGCCGGCCGTGGAGGAGGTCCTCTTCCGCATCTCGACCGGGGAAGGCGCCTCCCGGGTCGAGGCCACCCGCACGGTGCACCCGGGAGGCGGCGCCGCCGGGCCCTCGCCGGTGGAGGGAGGGCCCGGGTCCGCGCTCGATCGCGCGCTCGAGCGGCTCGCAGCCGCGGCGGCGGGCGACCCCTAGCTATCGCAGCGGATCGAGGAAGGTTGCGAACGGCGTCCGCGGCGTGCCGAGGGGGACCGCGCTGCCGCCCGCACCGACGGCGGGAAGGGACACGCGGTCGTCGAGGACCCGGTAGCCCGGGAAGAGCGCCAGGTCGAGGACGCCGGGCGTGCCGCCGTTCGGCACCGAGAGGCCGGGGTGGTCGAACGGTGCGCGATCCCACCGCGTTCGCTCGTCGGTGAGCGACTCCAGGAATGCGACGAGGTCGGATCGCTCGTCGGCCGAGAGCCCGAGCGGCCGGATCACCGGGTCGGCGGTCGCGGCGTTCTCGAGGAGGAAGTCGCCCCCCCGGTTGTAGAACTCGACCACCTGGGCGAGCGTGGCCTGGCCGCCGTCGTGGAAGTAGGGGGCGGTGAGCGCCACGTTCCGCAGGCCCGGCACCTTGAAGGCACCGTCCACGGCGAGCCGCTCGTCGGGCGTGAGCGGGGGCGCGAGCGGGAACTCCTCGTCGAGGCCCGGGTCGAGCGGGTCGGGCAGGAGGCTGGTCGCGGACGCGAGCAGGCGTGCCACCTCCCCGTCCCCGGGGGCGAGCGCGGCGATCTGGTCGCGGGCCTGCGCGAGCAACCCGGCGGCCGCCATGGGCGACGGGCTCGTGAAGAGGAGCGTGTCGTCCGGGCCGAGGAACCCGTCGGCCAGGTCCAGGAGCGCGATCACGTCGGGCGGGTTCCCGACCCGCGCGGCGGCGCGGCGAACGAGCGGCGACGCCTCGCCCGGCCTCGCCAGGATGCGGGGCACGCCACAGGCCGCGCTGGCGGCGGCGAGCCCGTCACCGGCCGCCACGCGCCGACGCAGGCAGTCCTGCATCCGCCGCGCGTTCGCGAGCGGCAGGTTCGCCGGGCCGATCGAGGCACCCAGCCCCAGGTCCTCGGCCGTGGGGCGCACGCCGATGTTGTAGTGACCGGCGTCGTAGACCGCGACGCCGCCGTCCCCCATCACCATGCGCTCGAGGAGGTCGTGGGTGCCGGTCCCGGGCGCGACCAGCTGGCCGCGCCGCTGGATGCTCGTCACGCCGGCGTTGGTGAGCTCGGGTCCTCCGTGGCAGCGCACGCAGCCGCCCTTCCCGAGGAAGGTCTGCAGCCCGCGCACGGCCGCGGGCGAGAGCGCCGACCCGTCCCCCTCCATGAAGCGGTCGAACGGGGAGGCGTCGGCGACGAGCGTCGCCTCGTACTCGCGGATGGCGAGCCCGAAGAGGAGCGTGAAGTTGTACTCCGCGACGGTGAAGACGTTCGGGCCGGTCTGCGACGCCTGGCGAAGGACCGGGGTCCCGGTCGTGAGGTCGACCACCCACTTGCCCCCGTCCCACCACTGGGGCAGGAAGGCCGCCTTCACGAGATCGAGGTAGGTGGTCGTGAGCCCGGGAGTGGACTTCTTCTTCTTCTGGGCCGAGAGCGGGCCGAGCACCGAGTCGTCGACCGCGACGAGCTGGAGCGCGAGCGGCCGGAGCGCGCCCGCGAGCATCTTCCGCCCCAGGTCGGCATTGCGCCGCCCCCCGAAGGACATCTCCAGGTCGCTCGTCGGCGGGCCGACCGCCTGCGAGGCCGTGGAGGCGAGCGTGATGCCCGCCGGATGGAGGAAGGCGCCGGTCTTGAGCCCCGGGAGCCGGACCATCTCGACCACCTGCGCGCCGGGGTCGAGCACGCCGATGGGATCGACGCCGTTGAACTCCTGGCGCCCGCGCGAGTCCCAGAAGTTCCGGTCGTTGAAGACCGCGTTCACCACCGAGGGCGTGTTGCGAGGCTCCACGCTGCGAACGAGCACGCCGTTCACGTTGAAGGTGGCCCCGGGTCCGGACCCCGAGGACGGCACGCCCGAGTCGTAGGGGATGCCGGTCTTCACGAGCACGGCCCCGAAGACGCCCTGCGAGGAGACGACGTCGTTCGTGTCGGAGAGAACGGCGGAGGTCCGGTCGAAGGGGTCCGCGAGGCGGTGCTTGGGGAAATCGGCGGCGGTGAGCTGCCGGTTGGGCCCGAAGGGAGGGTTCGGCCCGGGCGCGCCCGTGCCGTTGCCGAAGGTCGTGTCCCCGCCGGGGACCACGGTGCTGCGGAAGCCGGGGTTCACCTGGTTTTTCGACCGGTTGTCGGCGCCGGCGTGGAAGTGGCACGAGGCGCAGGCCTGGCCGTCGCTGCCGAGCTGCTGGTCCCAGAAGAGCGCCTTGCCGAGCTGGAGCAGCCTCGTACGGTCCTGCACGAAGCGGGCGAGCTCGGGCGGCACCGGCGCCGCCACGGCGGCGAGCGAGGTGACGCCGAGGTTCTGCGCCGCGAAGCGGAGCTCCGCGGGCGAGAGCGGGGTCGTCACCGTGGTCTGGGCGGCGGCGCCTCCGGCCGCGAGCGCCAGGACCGCCGCGGTCCGGGCGCGGAGCCATGTCAGCCTCGTCGTCGTCATTCGCTTCCCCCCGTGGGACGGGTGGGTTCGCGCCGTCCGGGAGGGAGGTTGGGATCCGGGCTCGCCGTCGCCCTGTCGCGCGATTTACGGACGAATTCTTCCTTGCGCCCCATCCGGAGACCGCCGCGTCCCTTCCTCCCGCGACTGGGTGCCCCCCGGGGCCGGACGGAGCTTCCGGCGCATGAACGCACGCATGGTCCTCCTGCTCGCCCTCGCGCTCCCGGCGGCGCCCGCCCCGGCGCTCCCGCCGCCCGAGCCGGTCTCGCCGTTCGACATGATCGGGATCCTCCAGGCGGCGACCCTCTCCGGGACCGACTCGCTCGCCGGGGGCACGCTCACCGTCCACGGGCAGGTCGTCACCGTCCCGCGGAACACCATCGTGCTCATGCCGGCCACCGCGCTCACCTGGCAGGAGCTCTTCGCGCTCGCCCCGCCGCCGTACGGTCCGGGACAGACCGGGATGGCCCAGGCCGACCTGCCCGCGCCCACGACCACCTGGCAGGTCCACGTGATCGGCAACCGGGTGGGCGACCAGTACGTCGCCGGCCTGGTCTCGATCGCGCAGGACGAGCTCAACGCCGGCCAGGGCTTCGTGAACTTCATCGACTACGCCACCGGCGAGCTCCGGGTGGGGGGCGTCATCGGCGACCCGGGAACCGGCCAGCGCGTGCGGCTCAACGATCCCCTCGGCCGGTTCGGCCGGGTCACGAGCCCCGACGTCCGGTTCACCGTCGACGAGGAGAATCCCACCGTCCGCGCGACGACCGGCTACCCGCTCTGCGTGCCGCGCACCGATCCGGCCGCCCTGGACGACGCCCTCTGCCCGCAGGGCAACCGCCCGCGTGACCCGGTCACCGGGGCGTACCAGTCCATCTTCCACACGCCCGACCCCGCGCTGGGCGTGCTCCCCGACGCCCGGCGCGCGGCGCCCGTCGAGGTCGGCGACTTCGTCACCTACTCCGGGATCCTGGTGAAGGACGGAGCGTCTCCCACCGCGGGGCCGTCCGGCGCGGTCGCCTCGTCCTACGTGGCCGCCTACTCCCTGGTCGCCAACCTGGGCATCTTCACCGCGTACGGCACCGACCCGGCCTACATCGCCATCGAGGTCACCATCCTGGGCGTGGGCGGCGCGCCCATCGCCGGCGTGCCGCAGGAGGCCACGGTCCGCACCCGCTTCGAGGGGTTCACCACCGACCCCACGCGGAACGTGGATCTCTACGGCATCGACGTGGATCCCTGCACCGGCGCGCAGACGGAGCGCTCGTGGGGATCGGTGGCGGTCGACCCCGGACCGCCGGTGGGCGCCGTGCTCGGGCGCTGGCGCTTCCGGCCGCCCACCAAGGTCCTCTCCATGCCACCCGTGGGCGTCTTCCTGCCCGCCACCCGCGAGCTGCGCGCCCGCATCGTGGGGGCGCAGCCCGTCACCACCGCGAACGGGCTCCTCGCCGGCCAGTACCGCGCGCCCATCACCGAGTACCTCTTCCCGGAGAACCTGGCCGCCGGCAGTCCGCCCGTGCCGCTCAACTTCCAGGAGTTCCCCTTCCTGGCGAACGGCTCCGGCCCGTGGGCGGGCGGCGGGCCCAGCCCCATCCCCGGCGGGATCGTGGGCCAGCTCTCGCCCTGGCCGGGCAGCCCGGTCCCGACTGCGCCCTCCTGCTCCGGCGCCGCGCCCGTGCCACCCACCGCGAACGCCGGCCTTCCCCAGACCGTCCCCTCCGGCGCGCTCGTCACGCTCGACGGGAGCCTCTCCACCGACCCGAACGGCCAGTCGCTCACCTACGCCTGGCAGCAGTCGAGCGGGACCGGCGTGACCCTCTCCAGCGCCTCGGTGGCCCGGCCATCGTTCACGGCGCCGCTCGTCCCGTCCGGTGCGTCGCCCGCGACGCTGGTCTTCTCACTCACCGTCCGGGACGCCTTCGCGGTCTCCACCGCGTCCACGGTCGCGGTCACGGTGAACCCGGCGCCACCGGCCCCTTCCGCGCCGGTGGCCGACGCCGGCCTGCCCCAGTCGGTGGGAGCGAACGCGCGGGTCACGCTCGACGGATCGGCCTCGGTGGACCCGAACTCGCCGCCGCTCGCCCTCACCTACTTCTGGAGCCAGTCCTCCGGCCCGCCGGTGTCGCTCACCGGCGCCACCACCTCCCGACCGGTGTTCATCTCGCCCGCCGCGACCAGCCCGCAGTCGCTCGCCTTCTCGCTGCAGGTCACGAACGCGGCGGGCCTCCGCTCCTCGGCGCTCGCGACCGTGAACGTGGCCGCCGCCGGCGCCCCGACCGCGATGGCGGGGCCAGCCCAGGCCGTGCGCAGCGGCGGGGCGGTGACCCTGGACGGCTCGGCCAGCTTCGATCCCCAGGCGCTCCCCATCACCTACGCGTGGACGCAGGTGTCCGGACCCAAGGTGACCCTCTCCGGCGCGACCACGGCGCACCCGACCTTCACCGCACCCAACGTGGGCCCGGGCACGGGCGTCGCCACGGTGGTGCTCGCGCTCACCGTCTCGAACGGGCTCATCGCCTCGACGCCCTCCCAGGTCACGGTCACGGTCCAGGCCGGTCCGGACCTCGTCACCCTCACGCTCGTCGAGTACCGCACCTCCAAGCAGCGGCTCACGGTGAACGCGAGCTCGTCCGTCACCTCCGGAGCGGCGGTGCTCACGCTCACCGTCCCCAACCTGGCGCCGGTGGTGATGACCAACCTCGGCAAGGGCAACTACACGGCGGTGCTGGTGGGCGTGCCGGCTCCGTTCCAGGTCACGGTGACGTCCAGCCTGGGCGGGTCGGCGACGTCGGGGGTGACGAGCTTCAAGCCCTGAGGCCGGGCGGCGCTACAGCCCGGCCTCCACGAGCGACTCGGCCAGCCGGCGGATGAGCTCGCGCCGGATCACCCGGCGGGTGCGGGAGAGGGCGTCGGGGTCGCGCGACGGGCGGGTGCGGCGCGCGGCCGCCTCCACCACCCAGGCGATCCGCCGGGGGTCGAGGCGGGCGGGCTCGCGCCGGCGCCGCTTCAGGAAGAATCCGATCCCGCGCTGGTCGAGGACGCGGTGCAGCGAGCGCCGCGCCTCCGCGGTGAGGGTGAGATCGACGATGTCGGCCACGCACCGATCTCTAGGATCGATCGCCGGATCGATCCAATTTCCGGCCCGGCGGGCTCAAAACTGGACAGCGCCAGCGAGCCGATCCGCGAGCAGGCGGGCGCGGAGCGGCGCATCGGGCACGTACGGCAGCGAGTCGAGCACGCGCACCCCGGCGAGCCGCTCGATCTCGGCGGCGTTGTGCGGCTCGGACGGATCGGCCGCGGCGGTGGCGCGGTTCAGCACCACCCCGGCCACGGCGAGGCCGCGGGCGCGCAGGGCCTCGCAGGTGAGCGCGGTGTGGTTCACCGTGCCGAGCCCGGCGCGCGCCACCACCAGCACCGGCAGGCCGAGCGCCACCGCCAGGTCGGCGTAGGTGTGACGCCCGGTGAGGGGGACGAGCAGGCCTCCGGCCCCCTCCACCACCAGCGCCGCGTGGCGACGGGAGAGGTCGCGCGCGCAGGCGAGGACGTGGTCGAGGTCGATCTCCACCCCGGCGAGGCGCGCCGCCACGGCGGGAGCGAGCGGGGCCGGGAACGCGTACGGGCAAACCAGGCCGGGTGGATCGCCCCCGCCCGCCGCGGCCCGGAGCCGGTCGGCGTCGGTGGGCACTCCGTCCTCAACGCCCGACTGGGCCGGCTTCATGGCGCCCACGTCGAGCCCGCGCGCGCGCGCGCCGGCCACGAGAGCGCAGGCGACCTCGGTCTTCCCGACGCCGGTGTCGGTCCCGGTGACGAGGAGGCCGCGCATCAGATCCGGGCGGTGGCCGCCTCGATCGACTCGCGGGTGATCCGGCCCAGCGTCCCGAGCTCGTCGTCGGTCATGCAGAGCGGGGGCATGAGCACCACCACGTTCCCGAGCGGCCGGAGGATGGCGCCGCGGGAGCGGGCCTCGAGCGTGACCCGGTGGCCGGCGCGGACCTCGTAGGCGTACTCCTCCCTCGTCCGCCGGTCGCGGACCAGCTCGATCCCCACCATCAGGCCTCGGCGCCGGATCTCCCCCACGTGCGGGTGGTCGGCGAGCGGGGCCAGCGCGGCGGCCAGCGTCTCGCCCATGACCGGGAGCCGGGCCACGAGCCCGCGATCGCGGAAGAGGCGCAGGCTGGCCACCGCCGCCGCGCAGGCGAGCGGGTTCCCGGTGTAGGTGTGGCCGTGGAAGAAGGTCCGCCGGGACGCGAAGGTCCCGAGGAAGGACGCGAAGACCTCCTCGGTGGTGAGCGTCGCCGCGAGCGGCAGGTAGCCCCCGGTGAGCCCCTTCGCCACGGTGAGGATGTCGGGGCGCACCCCCTCCTGCTCCACCGCGAAGAGCGTCCCGGTGCGTCCGAACCCGGTGGCCACCTCGTCGCAGACGAGCAGCGCGCCGTGCCGGTCGCAGATCTCGCGCATGCGCCGGAGGTAGCCCGGGGGTTGCACGATCATCCCGTCGGCGCCCTGGACGAGCGGCTCGAGGACCAGCGCCGCCACCTTGCCGGCGTGGGCCTCGAAGATCCGCTCGACCTCGTCCGCGCAGGCCATGGCGCAGCCCGGCCACTCCTTCCCGAGCGGGCAGCGGTAGCAGTAGGGCTGCGGCGCGTGCCGGACCGGGAAGAGCAGCGGCTTGAAGATCCGGTGGAAGAGGTCGATGCCTCCCACCGAGACCGAGCCGATGGTGTCGCCGTGGTAGCCGCCGCGGATGGCCACGAACTCCTTGCGCTCCACGTCCCCGCGGAGCTGGAAGTGCTGGTAGGCCATCTTGAGGGCGATCTCGGCGGCGGTGGCTCCGGCGTCGGAGAAGAAGACCCGGGTGAGGCCCGGCGGCGCGACGCGGACGAGCTCCTCCGCGCAGGCGATGGAGGCGGTGGAGGCGAGGCCCAGCAGCGTGGTGTGGGCGATGCGGCCGAGCTGCTCCACCACGGCCCGGTCGATCTCCGGCACCCGGTGGCCGTGGACGTTGCACCAGAGCGACGAGACCCCGTCGAGATAGCGGCGCCCGAGCGTATCGACGAGGTACGACCCCTCGCCCGACTCGATGACCACCGGGTCCTCGGCCATCCACTCCTGCATCTGGGTGAACGGGTGCCAGAGGTGGCGGTGGTCGGCGGCCACCAGCCGCTCGTGGCGGGCGCGGGAGGCCTCTCCCGGATCTCGGTCCTGGGGCATGGGGCGCACAAGCTAGCGCAGGGGGCCCCGGCGGGGAAGCCGCCCGCGGTCAGCGCTCGATGACCTGGATCCGGTCCACCGGGAAGGGGGTCGGGGAGGTGACGAGGAGCAGCCGCCTGCCGTCGGTGAAGTAGGGGTCGCCGGTGAGGTTGTGGCGGGGCCGGTCCCGCGGCGCGGGTCCGACGCCGGGGACCAGCCCGACGCCGGCCACGTGGCCGGTCATCACGAGGTCCTGGAGGAGGTAGTCGCGATCCTCGTCCACGTCGGGGTCGATCTTGTGGGTGGTGAGGTACCAGGAACGGGTGGTGAAGCGGACGCCGATGTCGCGGCTCACCTGGCCGACCCACACCGGGACCCCGCGCAGCGTGAACGGGGCGAGCCAGAGCCGCAGGTGGTTGCGCCGGTCGATGTCGTTGCGCGGCTTCTGCAGCGCCGCGTCCTGGGGCCGCCCGAAGAGGTGGAGCGGGCTCACCGGCGAGGTCTGGTAGGACGACCCGAGCAGGAAGGCCTTCACGCTCCGCCAGGCCGATCCGGCGTCGAAGGGCTCGGTGAGGTTCCAGCCGCGCTGGACGAGCGGGAAGGCCACGTCGACGGGCGAGCCCACCAGCACCAGGTTGAGCGGATCGGCGAGCGGTCGGCCCTCCGCGTCGGCCGCGCAGCAGGGGAGCTTCTCGATCTCGGCGAGCAGCGCGGGCAGCTCGAGGTCGCGCACGGCGGAGGCCGGGTAGAGCCGGCCGAAGTCCACCCGCTGGAAGTCGAAGCGGGTCCCCGGGACGGTGGCGACGAAGCGGAACTCGCGCAGCTGCCGGTCGTCGAGGATCTGGACCCGGAGGTAGCGCGCGCCCTGCCCGGCATGGGTGTAGACGAAGCCCCGCACCGCCTTCCCGGCGGGGAGCTCGAGCGGCACCGCGGAGGAGAGCAGGTGCTCGGCGATCCGGCGGCTCCGGTCCGGCGCCCACCAGGTGTGGAAGCCGTAGGCCACCTCGTAGGGCGCGAAGTAGGCCGGGTCGGTGCCGATGGGGAGGTACCAGGCCGTGCGCCCGGTCCGGTTCTCGATCTCGATCCAGACCGGCTGGATCCCCTTCGACTCCAGGTCCACGCCGAGGAAGCGGCGGGTCTCGTCGCTGGAGAGCGCCGCGGTGGCGACGCGGAACGCGCCGTCCTCCTGCGATTCGGTGCGCAGGTGGAAGTCGGCCCGCTCGTGCGGCTCGGGCGCGAAGCCGGCGCATCCCGCGAGCAGGAGCGCGATGCCGACGCCCACGCCGACCCGGTTCCGATCGCTCCGCCTCGCGGTTTCCAGTCGTGTCATCGCAGCACGAAGCTAGCCCAGGACGGACGGGATCGCGCTCCGCGATGGCCCGTCCCGTCCCGCGACCCCGGTACTCTTCCACCCACCACCCATCTGGGACGTCGGGTGCCGCATTTACTCATGGTGAACGTGGCGGGGCGCCCCTGGTTTCTTGATCTCCTCTAATCATTGATCAGGGTCAACTTTTCCTTTCCGGTGGAACCGGGCGCGGTTGAGGGGATCCACCCGCGCTTGCTCGGTCGAGCCCTAAAATTCCGATTCACGTTTACTTTCGTGATTCCAAGAAGTTGGGTCACGCGAGTGTCACTCGATGAAGGGACGGGCGGTCCCAGATCGAAGCGAGTACCAGTCGTTCCCGGGACGAAGTGGAGCGACGCGGTCCAGTTTTCTTTTCGCGGGCGGGCCGGCGGTCGCAAGCAGGGCACCGGGGCACCGGGGACGCGCAGATGGCCCGGAAGGGCCGGAGTCGGAGGTCTCATGCAGGGCGACAACGCGATGCGGAAGCGGGCAGGCGGCGCCGGACGGAACGCGCGCCTTTCACTGGTGGTCATCGGAGCGGCCGGGATCGCGCTCCTGGCCCCCCTCGACGCCGGCGCGCAGGTCACCTGCACGCGGACCGTCAAGGCCGACGTGGTGGTCTTCGACCAGCCCATCATGTTCAACCGCCTCGGGTCGCAGAACGTGAACGGGATCATGTACGCGCTGCGGCGCGACGTGGTCTCGCGCACCACGCAGCAGGCGTGCGGGACCGCCTGCGCCGCCGGAGCGGTGACGCTCCGCCCGGACAAGCGCCCGCGCCCGCTCGTCCTGCGCGTGGCGGCCGGCGACTGCCTGGAGGTGGCCTTCCAGAACCTCCTCGCCCCCGGCGCCAACCCGGCCAACGCCCCCCACCCGAACCTGCTCGTCGACAACCAGGTGGTGGATCGGCGTGCCTCGTTCCACGCCCAGGGGCTCGAGCTCCTCACCTCCATGAAGGACGACGGGTCGCTCGTCGGCGCCGCCACGTCGTCGGGCCTCGTGGGCCCGGGGGCGAGCACCACCTACCAGTACTACGCGCCCAAGGAGGGCACCTTCCTCGTCACCAGCCACGGCGCCGTGTTCGGCTCCGACGGCGCGGCCGGCAACAGCGCCAACGGCATGTTCGCGGTGGTGAACGTGGAGCCGCCCGGCGCCCGCTTCTACCGCAGCCAGGTCACCGAGGAGGAGCTGCGCCTCGCCGTGGACGTGGGCAACGCCGCCTCCTGCCCGGGCACCCCCGGCTACACCTGCAGCGGCCACCCCATCCTGGACTACGAGGCCCGCTACCCGGCCACCACCTCGACCCCCGTCGCCACCACCACGAGCGCCGCCGCCGCGGCCGGGACCGCCATCCTCGCCACGGCGAGCGATCCGACCACGCTCACGCCGCCCTTCGCAGCCACGGGCACCCTGAAGATCGTCCCGGCCGGCGCCGGAACCGCCGAGACCTTCTCCTACACGGCGACCGCGACCGGATTCACCCTGACCGGCACCGGCACGCCGACCATCGCCGCCTCGGCCGACGTCGCCGCCGGCGCGACCGCCCTCGTCACCGCCACCGATCCCACCCGCCAGTCGGCGCCCTTCGCCGGCGCCGGATTCCTCACCCTCTCCGACGGAACGGCCACCGAGACGCTCGCCTACACCCTCGACCCCGCGACCCCGAACGGGTTCCTGCTCGCGACCGGCACCACGCGGAGCTGGCTCGCCGGAGCCACCATCACCGCCACCACCGACCTGGGCGCGCCCGTCACCGTTCCCCGGGTCCTCGCACAGGCCTGGCCCTCGGGCACCACGGTCCAGGCCCTGGACGCCACCGGGGCGGTCGTGACCGTCACGAGCCCGAGCGTCTGGGTCCGCGAGGGCAAGGCCGGCGCGCCGGTGCTCAACATGCTCGACGGGGCGACCCTGGCGCACTCCGACCTGAACGCCATCATCGCCGGGCCCCCCGGCTCTCCCGACGGGAACTTCCCGCCCTCCACCTACCCGCTCGAGTCGCTCGGCTACACCAACCCCACGCTGCCCAACCGGCTCGAGCCCTTCCGCGAGTACACGGTGGTGTTCCACGACGAGATGGCGGTCGCCAACGCCTTCCCGCTCTGGTTCGCGAGGCTCATCAACGGCGTCCAGAACCCGCTCGCCCACACGCTGCACGCCGTGGGCGACGTGTTCCAGGTGAACTACGGCTCGGGCGCCATCGGCCCCGAGGTGATCGCCAACCGGCTCGGCGTGGGCCCCATGCACGACTGCCTGGACTGCGCCTACGAGGAGTTCTTCCTCACCTCCCCGGCGGTGGGCGACCCGGCCATGGTGGTGGACGTGCCCGCCACCACCGGTCTCGAGGCCTGCGCGCCTCCCGGCTTCACGGTGGGTCCGTGCACGGCGGTGGGTCCCAAGGCCACCCGGGCCTTCTATCCCGACGACCCGTCCAACGTGCACCACAGCTACATCGGCGACCACGTCAAGTTCCGCAACGTGCACACGGGGAAGGAGCACCACATCTTCCACCTGCACAACCACCAGTGGCTCTTCAACCCCAACGACGACAACTCCAACTACCTCGACGCCCAGGGCATCGGCCCCGGCGCCGGCTACACCTACGAGATCAACTTCGGCGGGTCCGGCAACCGCAACAAGAGCGCCGGCGACGCCATCTTCCACTGCCACTTCTACCCGCACTTCGCCCAGGGCATGTGGGAGCTCTGGCGCAACCACGACGTGATGGAGCTGGGCACGCCGCTCGCGGTGAGCAAGGGCGGCTTCCACGCCTCGCCCTGGGCGCTGCAGGACGGCACCCCGGCGCCGGTGACCGTGGCGGGCCTCACGAACGCCCGCGCCCGCTCCCTGCCCGACGGCGAGATCGCGGTCGGAACCCCCATCCCGGCGCTCGTGCCGCTGCCCGGCAAGCCCATGGCCCCCATGCCCGGCTCGGTCGCGGTGGTTCCCAAGCTGGCCCCGGACGGCGCGACCGTGCTCGGCAGCGTGGCCCGCGTGGCCCGTACGCCCGAGACCGACCCCGGGATCGTCTCGGCGGTGGCGAGCGCCCCGCCGGGCTCCTACACCCCGGGCTTCAAGCCGGTGAAGAACCCCGGCTTCCCCTTCTGGCTCGCCGGCCTGGAGGACACCGTCGGGCAGCGCATGCCGTCTCCCCCGCTCGACATGGACACCCGCGCCGGCGGCTTCGACGGCGGCCTCCCGCGCCACGCCCTCGACGGCTTCGCCGCCTCGGGCTGCACGCCGACGCAGGGCCAGTCCCCCGCCCAGGCGCGCGCCGCCTGCGCGCACAGCGTCGAGTCGCGGCTCGACATGACGAAGGAGCTCAAGAAGGCGAAGGCGGTCTGGTACCCGGAGACCGGGACCGACGTGGAGCAGTCGGCCATGGCCTTCCACTCGGTGCGCACCCACCCCACTTTCGCGCTCGGCCTCGACCGGTCGGTCCGGCAGGCGGGCTTCGTCACCAACGGCTCCGGGCGCCCCGTCGCGGGGGCCCCGTTCCACGAGCCCTGCATCGACGACACCGGAAAGGTCTTCCGCAGCGCCGGCGGGAACTTCTTCGACGGCCGCGGCGGCACCTCGACCACCGGCACCTCCGCCTTCCACGCCGACAGCCCGCGCATCTACAAGGGCGCCAACATCCAGTTCGACGCGGTGCTCAACAAGCTCGGGTTCCACTACCCGCAGGAGCGCATCGGCGTGCTCTGGGGGGACGCGCTCCCGGTCATCACCAAGAAGAAGCCGCCCGAGCCGTTCGTGATGCGGATGAACACCTTCGACTGCGTGATGTACCAGCACACGAACCTGGTGCCGTCGGTGTACGAGCTCGACGACTACCAGATCCGCACCACCACCGACATCATCGGCCAGCACATCCACCTGCCCAAGTGGGACCTCACCACCACCGACGGGTCGGCCAATGGCTGGAACTACGAGGACGGCACGCTCTCCCCCGACGCGGTGCGCGAGCGCATCCGCGCCATCAACGCCTTCAACCCCACCGGCGCGGGCAACCCGGCGAACAGCAAGGGCAACGCCCTCAACGCCCCCCTGCAGGCCGAGGACCACCCGTACTTCGGGCCGCTGCAGCCCGCCAAGATCTGGTCCGCGGACGGGGCGCCGGCCTGGAAGGGCGCCCGGACCACGCTGGAGCGCTGGTTCTCCGACCCGGTGGTGAACGTGGCCGGCGTGCACCGCGGCCTCGGCACCATCTTCACCCATGACCACTTCGGCCCGTCCACGCACCAGCAGATCGGCCTGTACGCCACCGTCCTGGTGGAGCCGCCCAACTCCCAGTGGGCGCACAACGAGACCGGGCTCCAGCTCGGCGACCGCACCCGCGTGGGCGACGGCGGCCGGCAGGATGGCGGCCCGACCAGCTGGCAGGCGGCCATCCTCACCGGCGACGTCGACGGCGACGGCAAGAACGACAGCTACCGCGAGTTCTACTTCGAGTACACGGACTTCCAGCACGCCTACAAGCCGGGCGTCTACGTCGGCCGTGGCCAGGACGGCGAGCGCGGGCAGGATCCCACCACCGACACCTTCCGCCTGGCGGTGAACGCCTCGACGAAGGAGCAGGCCACCGGCCGGTTCGGCAAGCAGGGCGCCTTCCCCGACACCATCGTCATCGCCCAGGGCTGCTTCGGCGGCGTGCCCCGCCCCTGCCCGGAGGCCATCTCGGCCGACGACCCGGGCTTCTTCGTGGTGAACTACCGCAACGAGCCCATCGGCTACCGCGTCTACAACCCGGCCGCCGTCGGCCCCGACGGCCGCCCGGGCGCCCAGACCGCCGGCCTGGCCGGCGACCTGGCCTTCGCGTTCGACAGCCGCACCGATCGCGCCATCGCCGCCCTGAACGTGCAGCCCAACGCCAAGACCGTGATCAACGGGACCCGCTTCCCGCCCCCGCTGAACCAGCCCACCGCCCTCAGGGCCGGCGACCCGTTCACCCCCATGATGCGCGCCTACTACGGCGACCGGATCCGCATGCGCATCCAGGCCGGCGGCGACGAGGAGTCGCACACCGTCAGCATCGGCGGCATGAAGTGGCTGCAGGGAGGATCGGGCTACGGGTTCTCGCCCAACTCCGGCTGGCGCAACGCGCAGCACGCCGGCATCTCCGAGCAGTTCGCCTTCGCGACCCCGGCCCTCCCGGTGCTCGGCGCCGCCACCACGGCGGACTACCTGTACTCCATCAACACCTCGATGGACGGCTACTGGAACGGCGCCTGGGGCCTGCTCCGCACCTACAACTCCGCCCAGACCGACCTCTTCAAGCTGCCCAACACCACCGTGCCCATCTCGCTCGCCAACACCAAGGCGTTCACCGGCATCTGCCCGTCCACGGCCCCGGTCCGCAACTACGACCTCACCGCCGTGCTCGCGAACGACGTGCTCGACAACGCCGTGGCCGCCACCATCGTCCCCGCCGACCCCGACCTCGCCAAGGAACACGCGGGCGGACCGCTGGTCTCGACCGGCGGGACGCTGGTCTACAACCCGCGCGCCACGAACGTCGCGGCGCTCAACAAGGTGCTCGACGGCGGCGGGACCTTCGCGCAGGCGGCCCACCTGGGCGGCGTGCTCCACGACCCGACGGCCATCCTGTACGTGAAGACCGCCGACCTCGTGGCCCGGAGCGCCACCGACGCCCGCTGCCTCACGAGCGGGAAGCTCACGCCCACGAACTACACCTGCCCGGTGAAGCTGCGCCCGCAGGCCCCGGTGGAGCCGATCGTGCTCCGCGCCGCGGCCGGCGACTGCGTGGTGGTGAAGCTGCGCAACAAGCTGCCCGCCGCCATGCCCGATCTGCCGAGCTGGAAGCACCTCCCGCCGTCCATCACCCGCGACGGCGGAGCGGTGCCCTCGACCACCACCGGCACCGGCGACCTCACCACCTTCAACAACAACAACGTGCGCCCGTCCTCGTACGTGGGCATCCGGCCGGCGCTCGTCTCGCACAACGTCCGGCAGGACACCGGCGTGGTGGTGGGCTCGAACCCGAACGCCAACATCGCCGCACCGGGCGCGACGGTGAACTACCGCTGGTACGCCGGGGACGTCAGCCTGTCCCCCGCCACCGGCACGTCGTTCAACCTGGTGGCGACCCCGGTCGAGTACGGCGGCACGAACCTCATGCCCGCCGACCCCATCAAGCACGGACAGAAGGGCGCGGGAGGGGCGCTGGTCGTCCTTCCCCGGGGCTCCACCTGGACCGAGACCGACTACGTCCAGGACAACCAGGCCCGCGTGGTGGCGAACTGCACCGCCGTCACCCCGAAGACCGCCGCCGCGAACCCGGCCTGCCGCGAGACGCGCGTCTCGGCCACGGTGAACGGGACGATCCGCGACTTCGTGGCGGTGATCCAGAAGGGCATGGCCCACCGCTACGGCGACGGCGAGCCGGTCGAGCAGATCGCGGCCGAGTTCTCGGTGGCCGAGGACGCGGAGGACTCGGGCGAGATGGCGCTCAACTACCGCACCGACCCGCTCTGGTTCCGCTTCGGGCTGCCGCCCAACACGCCCTTCACCGGGCCGAACAGCTTCCGCACGGTGTCGAACGCGGGCGACGCCTACTCGAACGCGCTCGTGGGCGGCGAGCCGTCCGCGCCCATCTTCACCGCCAGGGCCGGGACCGAGGCCCGCATCCACCTCCTCGAGCCCACCGGCGCCAACCGGGCCAGCGTGATCACGCTCCACGGCCACGTCTGGCAGCGGTCGCCCTACGTGTGCAACTCGTCCTACATGGGCATCCCGGGCAACTGCAACCCCACCGGCTTCTACCCGACCATCTCCGGAACGGCGGTCGTCCCCGGAGCGACCCCCGGCGATCCCAGCACGACCGGGATCGGCCCGCTGGAGGTCGCCTCGCGGATGATCGGGGACTACGGCCCGAGCATCGCCATGGGGGCCCAGGACCAGATCCAGCCGGCGTCCCACTTCACGCTGCGGCTGCCGCGGGTGGGCGGGTCGAACGCGATCACCGGCGACTACCTGCTCATGGACCGGTCGGGCTTCGGGGGGCTGGCCGGGGTCTGGGGTATCCTCCGGGCGACGCCGTAGCGGTGCGTTCCGGGGAGGCGAACGACGTGGCGCGTGGCATCTGCGGGGGGGTGGGGACGGGGGCGGTCGCGGTGGCGGTGGCGTTGCTCGCCGCCGTCACCGCCTCCGCGTCCGAGCCCGCCGCGGCTCCGGACCCGGACCGGCGCGTGGTCCGCGACGGCGTGGCCATCGACTTCTCGCTGGTCCGGGCCGGCGAGCCCGGACCGGTCCGGGAGGGGGAGATCGCCGAGGTCCGCTTCCGCATGACCGACGTCGCGAGCGGCCGCCCCGTTCCCGGCGCCAAGCCGGCCGCCTGGATGGACATGGCCGCGGTGGTGGCCGGCAAGCCCGGGCAGGAACGGGCCTGCAAGGACAAGGTGGCGCTCTACCTCCAGGGCAGCGTGGGCATCCGTCCGCTCGTCGACCTGAACAGCTACTACCTCGTGCTCCTGAACCGGGACGCGAGCCTGTCGGTGATCGACCCGGTGGTGAGCATGACCGGCAACACCAGCCTGCTCGCCAGCGTGGTCCTGAAGCGCCCGGGCGGCGACTGGACCCGCAGCCCCGACGGGCGCTTCCTCTACGTCTCCCTCCCCCGCGCCGGCGAGGTGGCGGTGGTGGACACCGGGACCTTCCGGCTCGCGGCGTCGGTGCCGGCGGGGTCCGACCCGCTGCGGCTCGCCATCCAGCCCGACGGCCGGTACCTGTGGGTGGCGAACGACGCCTCCGACGCGGCCCGGAGCGGCGTCACCGTGATCGACACCGCCACCCGCGGAAAGGTGGCCTTCGTCGTCACCGGCCGCGGCCATCACGAGATCGCCTTCTCCGCCGACGGCGCCCGGGCCTTCGTCACCAACCGGGACGAGGGCACGGTCTCGGTCGTGGACGTGGCCACGCTGCGCAAGCTCGCCGACCTCCCGACCGGGCCGCTCCCCATCGCCGTCGCCACCTCCTCCCTCTCCCAGTCGGTCTACGTGGCCGACGGGAAGGCGGGCACGGTCTCGGTCCTGGACCCGGTCCGGCTGGAGGTCACGGCCCGCGTCCAGGGGAAGCCCGGGCTGGGGCCGCTGCGCTTCACCCAGGACGGGCGGTTCGCCTTCGTCGTGAACCCGTCGGAGCGTTCCGTGCTCGTCGTCGACGCCTCCGACAACCAGCCCGTCCACACCATCCCGCTCGAGGGCAAGCCCTACCAGGTGGGGATGACCCGCGCCTTCGCCTACGTCCGGCTCCTCGACTCCCCGCAGGTGAAGATGGTGAACCTGGGGAGCCTGGGCGCGGGCAGGAAGCCCATCGTCCAGGGGTTCGGCGCCGGGACCGGCGCGCCGCAGGACGCGGGCGAGCTGGCCCTGGCCGACGCCGTGGCCCAGGCCTCCACCGAGGCCGCGGTCTTCGTGGCCAGCCCCGCCGACGGGAACACCTACTTCTACATGGAGGGCATGAACGCCCCCATGGGCAGCTACGGCGGGTACGGGCACCGCGTGCTCGCGGCCACGGTGGTGGACCGGAGCCTGACGGAGGTCGAGCCGGGGGTCTACGCCGGCAAGGTGCGCCTCCCGGTCGCCGGGCGCTACGACGTGGCCTTCCTGCTCGACAACCCGCGCGTGCTGCACTGCTTCGGCACGGAGGTCCTGCCCGACGCGGCCCTGCGCAGGGAGCGGGGCGGCGTGCTGGTCGAGTTCGTCGACGTGCCGTCCCGCGCCCCGGTGGGCGCGAAGGTCCCGATCCGGCTCCGCATCGCCGACGCCGCCACCCGCGAGCCGCGCGACGGCGTCGCCGACCTCACCCTGCTCTACCACGCGGTGCCCGGCGGACCGCGCCACGAGGTGGTGGCCCGCGGCGCCGGGGGAGGCGTCTACGAGGCCGAGGCGCTCGTGGACCGCGCCGGGGCCTGGTACTTCTTCGCCGCCGTTCCTTCGCTCCAGGTGAAGAGCAACGACGTGCCCTACCGGGGGGTCGTGGTCGAGGCCCCCCCGGGGAGAGCTCCATGAACCGTTCCCGAACCCGCGCCGCGCTCGTCGCCGCCGCGCTCCTCGCCCTCCCGCAGGCCGGCGCCGCCGAGGACGCCGCGCCGCCCTGCCACCCCGCCGAGGTGACCCGGGCTGAGAAGGCGCCCCCGGTGGCCGAGGCCCGCGTCACCGTGCCCGACGTCGAGCTCGTGGACCAGGACGGCCGGCCGGTCCGGCTGCGCGAGCTCCTCTCCGGAGACCGGACGGTCATCGCCGACTTCGTCTTCACCACCTGCACCACGGTGTGCCCGGTGCTCTCCGGGATCCTCTCCCGGATGCAGGACCGGCTCGGCGACCACCTCGGCAAGGACGTGCTCCTGGTCTCGGTGACGCTCGACCCGGCCCGCGACACCCCGGCGAAGCTCAAGGCCTACGCGAGGCGCTGGAAGGCGCGACCGGGCTGGGTCTGGCTCACCGGCTCGAAGGACGTGGTCGAGCGGGTGCTGCGCGACATGGGCGCCTACACGCCGAACTTCACCGATCACCCGCCCATGGTGCTCGTGGGGGACGCGCGCACGGGGACCTGGACCCGCTACAACGGCTTCCCCGACGCGAAGCTCATCCTGGCCCGCGTGGACGCGATCGGCGCGTCCCGCGTCCCGGGCCCGGCCGGGGTGCAGTGACGTGAGCCGCCGGATCCCCGCCCTCCTCCTCGCCGCGGTTGCCGCGGCCGCCGCCCTCCCGGCCGGGGCCGCCGATCCGGCGCCGCCCGCCGGCCCGTCGCCCCGTGCGAGCCCGGAGGCGCGCCGCCAGAAGGCGCGCGACTGGTTCACCGACACCGTGCTCGTGGACCAGGACGGGAAGAACGTGCGCTTCTTCTCCGACGTACTCGACGGCCAGGTGGTCCTCGTGAGCTTCATCTTCACCCGCTGCGAGAGCGCCTGCCCCCTCATCTGCCAGAAGCTGAACGGAGTGCGCCGCGCGCTCGGGGACCGCTTCCGGGAGGTCCGCCTCGTCTCGCTGTCGGTGGACCCGGACTTCGACACGCCGGCCGAGCTCTCCCGCTTCGCGCGGCGGAACGAGGCCGTGTACTCGAACTGGTCCTTCCTGGGCGGGAAGAGGGAGAACGTCTCCTTCGTGGCGAGGCGGCTCGGCGAGTGGCCGGAGGAGCCGGGCGACCACACCACCGCCTTCCTGGCCGGCAACGTCCGCACCGGCCACTGGACCAAGATCCGCCCCGACATGCCGGCGGCCGCCATCGCCGACACGCTGCGGCGGCTCGCGGACGAGGATCCGGGCCATGGCGAAGGCGCCCCCACCCCGCGCCCCGCGAACTGACCCGGCCGGATCGCGCCACTCCCGCCGGGGCTGGTGGGTCGCCGCCGCGCTCGGTGCCGTGCTCGTGCTCGCCTGGGCCTGGTTCGGGTCGGGAGGCGGGGAGACCGCCGCTCCGGCGCCCGCTCCCGCCGTCGCGCCCGGGTCGCTCGGCGCCCGGGAGCGCACCGCCACCGAGGTCTCCGACCCGGCCGAGCAGCGTCGCCTCTCCGAGCTCGAGGAGCGGCGCGGTCGCTACCTCTCGCTCCGGAACGCGTTCGGCGCCGGCAGCCCGCCCTCGCCGCCGGCCCTCTCCCGCCTCTCGTCGGCGCTGTCCGCGCTCTGGCCCGCCGGCAGCGTGCCCTGGAGGGGGGCCTGCTCCGGCATGCTCTGCCGGGTGGACGGACCGGCCCCGGCTTCCGCCTGGCACGAGCAGCTCTCCACCGACCCGGGGGTGAAGGCGATCGCCGAGCGCGTCGTGGTGGACCCGGACGGCGTCGCGACGGCCGCCTTCCTGGTCCTGCTCCCGGCCGGTGCGTCCTCCTCGGCGTCGGTCCTCGACGCGGTCGAGGAGGACTTCCGGACCTCCACCGAGATCCGGCAGTGCCTGAGCCGCATCGGCGCCACCGGGAGCGTCGACTTCACGATCACGCTCGACAGCTCGGGCTACAGCTACCGGCAGTCGTCCGACCTGCCCCTCGAGGCCCTCGACTGCGCCGGTGGGGTGCTGGGCGAGATCCTGGACCGCCACCCGCCGACGCAACCGGTGCAGACCGGCACGCGAACGCTTACGCTGCGTCGATGATCCCGGAAGATCGGTCCCGGTGCCGCCGGAGCCCGCCCTTCGCCCGCCGGGTGGCGCTCGCCACGGCGCTGCTCCTCGCCGCCCTCGCCCGACCGGCGCCAGGCCTCGAGCTCGAGGCCCGGGAGCGGGACGGCAAGCGGGTCTTCCTCGCCGGCGAGAGCCCGTCCGGCGGGGAGATCGAGGCGCGCATCGGCCGGGAGGGATCGGTCCTCCCCGGATCGGCGGCTCCCTGCGGCAGCTGCCACGGCGCCGACGGGCTCGGGCGTCCGGAGGGGGGCGTGGTCCCCACCGAGGTCACCTGGACCGCGCTCACGAAGCCCTACGGCCACGCCCACCCGGGCGGACGGTCCCACCCGGCCTTCGACGAGCGGACCTTCGCACGGGCCGTCCGGGAGGGGCGCGACCCCGCCGGGAACCCGCTCGATCCGGTCATGCCGCGCTACCGCATCTCCGACGCGGACCTGGCGAGCCTCCTCGCCTACCTGCGCGTCGTGGACCGGGACCTCGATCCCGGCATCGAGCCCGCGGCCGTGCGCCTGGGGGTGGTCCTGCCCGACCGGGGGCGCCTCGCCGAGACCGGAGCGGGCATGCTCCGGCTCCTGCGCGCGCGTGCCGACGAGCGCAACCGGCTGGGAGGCGTCCACGGCCGGAGGCTCGAGCTCGTCGTCGCGGGCTACGACTCCGACGCGGGCGACGGCCGGGCGGAGGCGGAGCGGCTCGTCGCCGGCGGGGAGGTCTTCGCGCTCGTCTCCGGCCTCTTCCCGGGCGCCGAGGACGCCGTCGCCACGGCGGCCGAGGAGCGCAAGGTCCCGGTCGTGGGCCCGTTCACGCTGCTCGCGCGGCAGGCGGACCCGCCGAATCCGTGGGTCTTTCACCTCCAGTCGGGCCCGCGCGAGCAGGCCCGGCTCCTCGCCGCCCACGCGGTGCGCGACCTCGCCCTCGACCCGGCGCGGATCGCGGTGGTCCGTCCCGACGATCCCCGCGCCGCCGACGCCGCCGCCGGGGCCCGCGAGGAGCTCGGCAAGGCCGGGGCGGCGCTCCGGGAGGTCACCTGGGCCGGCGCCGTGCCCGACGCCGACCGGGTCCGGGCCCTCGCGGCGACGGGGGTGCGCGCGGTCCTCTTCCTGGGTGGCGACGCTGCGCTCGAGGCCTTCACCCGCGCCGCGACCGGGATCGGCTTCACGCCCTGGCTCCTCGCCCCGGGGACGCTGGCGTCGCGCGCGGCGGCCCGGGCGCCGGCCGCGTTCCGCGGGAGGATCCGGCTCGCCTTCCCCGGCTCGCCCGCCGACGAGTCCGCCGAGGGCGCGGCCGGGCTCTCCCGCCTCCGCGAGGCCGCGGGCCTCCCCGACCGCAACCGCACCTCGCAGGTGGCTGCGCTGGTGGCCCTCGACGTGCTCGTCGAGGGGCTGCGCCGCAGCGGGCGGCAGCTCTCCCGGGAGCGGTTCGTGGCCGCGCTGGAGGGGCTCTACGACTTCCCCACCGGGCTCACCCACCCGCTCACCTACGGCCCGGTCCGGCGCATCGGCGCGCTGGGCGGCTGGATCGTGGAGCCGGACGGGGCGAAGGGCTCGCTCGCCACGGTGGGGCCCTGGAGGTCGCTCGAATGATCCGGCGGTTTTCGGCGGCGGTCGCCGGGCTCGCGCTCGCCGCCCTCCCCTGCACGGTCCCGGCCCAGCACGCCGGCGACGCGGTGCGCGTGAACGGCGCCGCCATCTCGAACGAGCGCGCCGACCGCTTCCTCGAGGACTACCTCGTGCAGAAGGGGCGCAACACCCAGGGCATCCGCCACCCGGAGGCCTACCGGCAGTACCGGCGGGAGGCGCTCGAGCGGCTGGTGGAGGACGAGCTGCTCTGGCAGGAGGCCGTGCGCCGCGGGGTGGTGGCCACCCCCGCCCAGGTGGACGCGCTCGTCGCCGGGCTGCGCGCCCGGAACGCCGCGCCGGGCGAGCTGGCCCGCAGGCTCGAGCGGGCCGGGCTCACCGAGGCCACGCTCCCCGACTGGGCCCGGCGGCAGGCCTCCATCCAGAACCTGCTCGCCCCGGTGCTCGACGCGGTCCGGGTGGACGACGCCGACGTGCAGGCCTACCGCCTCGCCCACCTGGAGCGGTACACCACCCCGCTCGAGCTCCGGGTCCGCCACGTTCTCCGCAAGGCCGAGGCGACCGCACCGGAGCCGGAGCGGGTCCGGGCCCGGTCCGAGGCCGAGGAGATCCGGCGGCGCGCGGCCGCGGGCGCGGACTTCGCCGGGCTGGCGCACCGGCGCTCGCAGGACGCGAGCGCCGCCTCCGGCGGCGACCTGGGCTGGGTCCCGCGCGGGAAGATGGTCCCCGAGTTCGAGGCCGCCGCCTTCGCGCTGGCGGACGGCGGGACCTCGCCGGTGGTCGAGACGGTCTTCGGCTTCCACGTGATCCGGGTCGAGGCCCGGCGGGGCGGCGAGCCCATGCCCGAGGAACGGGTGGCCCCGGGGATCCGCGCCCGGCTCCTCCAGGAGAGGCGCGAGGCCGCCGTCCGGGACCTCGTCGACGACCTCCGGTCCGCGGCGCGGATCGAGTACCTCGACGGACGGTGAAGGCGGCCCCGGAGTTCCCTAGGACCGGCCTCCCTCGCCCCAGCGCGGGCGCCGCCGCCGGCCGCCGGCCGGGCGCGGCCCCGCGTCGAGCCGCTCCCCGGGGCGGAGGCGGCCGGTGCGTCGCAGGGCCTCCTCGATGAGCGGCCGGTTGCGGGGCTCCCCCCAGCGGATGAGCGCCTTCTGGGTGCGCTTCTCCTTCATGTCGCGCACCACGTGCACCGGCTTCCCGCTCATGGGGTGGAACCCCGACCAGTGGATGTCGCTCGCCAGCGTCATGGGTGTGGGCATGAAGTCCTGCACCTGCTGCGGCCGCCAGCGGTTCCGCTTCAGGTACTCCATGAGCTGGACCGCGTGCTCGGTGGTGGCGCCGGGGTGCGCGGAGATGAAGTAGGGGACGAGGTACTGCTCCTTGCCGGCCTTCCGGGAATAGCGCTCGAACTCGCCGCGGAAGCGCTCGAACGCCTCCGGCCCGGGCTTCTTCATGATCCGGAGCACGTCCTCGCAGACGTGCTCCGGGGCGACCTTGAGCTGGCCGGAGACGTGGTGGGTGACGAGCTCCTCCAGGTAGCGCTGCCCGTTCCTCCGGTCGTGGTGGGCCAGGTCGTAGCGCAGGCCGGAGCCGACGAAGGCGTGCTTCACGCCTTTCACCTTCCGTGCGGCCTGGTACAGGTCCACGAGCGGGCCGTGGTCGACGGCGAAGAACGGGCACACCGACGGGTGGACGCAGGAGGCCCGGCGGCAGGCGGCGTGGGCCTCGGCGCTGGTGCACCCCATCTGCCACATGTTGGCGGTGGCGCCCCCCAGGTCGGTGACGGTGCCCCGGAAGGCCGGGTGGCGGGTCAGGGTCTCGATCTCCCGGATCACGCTCGCGTGGGAGCGGGAGGAGACGTCGCGCCCCTGGTGCTCGGTGATGCAGCAGAAGGCGCAGCCGGCCGCGCAGCCGCGCAGGATGGCCACGCTCCAGCGGATCTGCTCCAGGGCCGGGATGTGCGCGCCGCCGTAGGAGGGGTGGGCGTCCCGGACGAAGGGGAGCTCGTGCACGGCGTCGAGCTCCCCGGTGGTGGGGGGCGGCATGGGCTCGTTCACCACCACGTGGCGCTGGGCCTCGCCCCGGCCGGCCCGCTGCACCAGTACCCGGGCGTTCTCGTGGTTGTGCTCGAGGTGGTACAGGCGCGAGAAAAGCGCGAAGGTCCGCCGGTCCCCGGCCACCTCCTCGTGGCTGGGCAGGACGAGCGTCCCGCGGCTGCGCCCCTTAAGCCCGGCCAGGCCGGGATCGGCCACCGCCACCGCCGTGCCCGGGACGTCGACGAGGCCGCAGACGTCCTCGCCCGAGGCGAGCCGGCGCGCGATCTCGACCACGGGCTTCTCCCCCTGGCCGTACACGAGCAGGTCGGCGCCGCTTCCCAGGAGGACCGACGGGCGGACCCGGTCCTCCCAGTAGTCGTAGTGGGAGATCCGCCGCAGGGAGGCCTCGACCCCGCCGATCACGATGGGCATCGCGTCGCCGAAGGCCCGGCGCGCCAGCCGCGCGTAGACCGTCACCGCCCGGTCCGGACGCCGGCCCGGAACGCCTCCCGGCGTGTAGGCGTCGTCGGAGCGGGGGCGCTTCTGCGCGGTGTAGTGGTTGACGAGCGAGTCCATCGCACCGGCGGTGATGCCGACGAGGAGGCGCGGGCGCCCCAGACGCAGGAGATCGGACGGGTCGTCCCAGCGGGGCTGGGCCACGATCCCCACCCGGAATCCCCGGGCCTCGAGCACCCGCCCGATCACCGCGGCGCCGAAGGCCGGGTGATCCACGTAGGCGTCCCCGGTCACGACGAGGACGTCGATCGCGTCCCAGCCGCGGGCGGCGACCTCCTCGGGGTACATGGGCAGGTATCGGGCGGATGGCTCCACGGGACATACATGGACCCGCATGGGCCGGCGATCAAGGTCCGGTCCTTTTTGACCGTTCCGTTACCGGCGGTATGATCGAGCGTCGACCCGGCCCGCACCCATGACCGACATCCTGGAACCGACAGACGAACTCCGCGAGCTCGAGGCCCGGCTCCGCACCGACGGGCTCACCGCCGCCGAGGCGGCACGGCTGGAGGAGCTGCGCAATGCCTCCCCGCCGTCCGTTCCGGCGCCGGGCGGCGATTCCCCCGCTCCCGCCCCCGAGGAGCCCACCGCCGTCCTCTGGGAGGCCGGCCCGGTCGAGGAGCCCGCGGCGCCGCTCGCGGACCTCGTGGCCGGGAGCCCGGCCGAGCTCGCCACCTGGGACGCCCCGCCGGACGCGCCCGGACCGGCCGTCGACGCGGAGGATCCGGGCCCGCCGCCGCTCCCGCCCCCCGACCCCGCCTTCGCCGGCGTCGTGGTGGAGGACGCGGAGGAGCACGTCCCGGAGGTGCTCGCCGAGGACCTGGAGGAGATCGTCGACGAGGTCCCGGCGCCGACCGTCGAGGTCGCCACCGTCTCCTTCCTGGACGAGGAGGGCCCGGTCGAGGACGTGGTCTCGCTCGACGCGCTGCTCGCCACGCCCCCACCCCCGGCCGCAGAGTCGCTCGCCCCGCCGCTGCCGCCCCCGCTGCCCCCCGCCCCTCCGTCGGCCGGGCCGCCCCCGGTCGTCCCCCCGCCGGCGCCGTCCGCGGCGGGCGCCTTCGCGGCGTCCCCGTCGTTCGTCTCGGGGGAGCACCGGGTGGTGCTCCACACCGTCGAGGGGCAGGTGCTGCGCGGGTCGCTCGCCAACGCCGACCTCGCCGACGTCGAGCTCCCGCTGCTCCAGCCCAACGGCGCGGTGGCCCGCGTGCCCGCCGAGCAGGTGAAGGCGATCTTCTTCATGCTCCCCCCGGACGAGCGCCCGGTCCAGGCCGCCGGTACCCGCGTCCGGCTCACCTTCGGCGACGGCCGGCAGCTCTCCGGCCTCTCGCCGGACTACGCGCCCGACTCGCCGGGGTTCTTCGTGCTGCCGCTCGACACCCGCACCCACACCGCCCGCGTCTGGGTCTTCCGCGCGGCGGTCCGGCAGCTCACGGTCGGGTAGGCGCCGGGCTCCCGGCGGGCGCGCTCAGTTCAGCCAGCGCCGGTCCGGATCCCGGTCGACGTGGATCACCTCGAAGCGTCCGCGCCGGCGCAGCCGCGGCATGCGCAGCCGGCGCAGCCACCGCCCCGGACCGTTCCCGCTCGCGTGCAGCCAGGAGAGCCCCTCGGCGAGGAGGTGCGGCACGAAGGCCGCGACGCCGAGGAAGAGCGCGAAGAGCACGGTGCCGCCGACGGTGACGAGGACGAGCGCCCGGCCGGAGACCGGCACCGCGAAGAAGAGCAGGATCTGGCGGAAGGGGTGGAGGAGCCCCCAGGCCACGACGATGGCGTCGAGGGCCACCCAGAACCCGCCGAAGCGGTAGGCACCGAGCGACGGCCAGGCCAGCGTGAGCAGGGTGGCGAGCCCCGCCGCGACGGCCGGGACGGCGAACCAGGTGACGAGGAAGCGCCGCTCCCCCCAGGCCAGGACGAGGTCGCGGCCGAACCAGTAGAGGACGAGGCCTCCGAAGAGGAGGTTGAGCGGGTCGCCCTCGACGAGGACCCAGGTGAGGAGCCGCCAGACCTCGCCCTCCCACACCGCCCCGGTCCGGAGCGCGAGCAGGTTGCCGAGCGGGAGACCGTTGCGGTCGCCCACCGCGGCCGCCAGGCTCACCACCCCCGTGGCGACGAGCAGGCCACCCACCGCGGCGGGGACGCGACCCCCGAAGTCGAGGGGGTTTCCGGGGCGGCCGCGCGCCACGACCTACGCCTTCCGCTCGCGGAAGAAGAGGATGATGGTCAGGCAGTGGAACTGCTTGTCGGACGAGAGCGTCACCGTCTTGTCGACGATGTCCAGGTCGGGGTGCTTCGCCAGCCAGGCGTTGATGGTGTCGCTCATGGCGTCCCGGTCGCGCGCCAGCGTCGCCGAGAAGACCTTGCACCCCGTGAACCTCTCCATGGTCGCCACCTCGCCCCGAGCCTACAGCGCCTCGACCACGACCGCGATACCCTGCCCGCCGCCGATGCACGCCCCGGCCAGGCCGAACCGCCCGCGCCGCTGCCGGAGCGCCTGCACGACGTGAAGCGTGAGCCGGGCGCCGCTCGCCCCCAGCGGGTGGCCCAGCGCGATGGCGCCCCCGTCGACGTTGGTCCGGTCGCGGGGGAGGCCGAGCTCCTTCTCCACCGCCAGGTACTGCGGCGCGAAGGCCTCGTTCACCTCGAAGAGATCGAAGTCGGAGAGCTTCGCCCCGGCGCGGGCCATGGCGTTCCGGAAGGCCGGCACCGGCCCGATCCCCATCACGGTGGGGTCGACGCCGGCCACCCCCCAGTTGACGATGCGGGCGAGCGGCGCGAGGCCGCGCCTCTCGGCCGCCTCCCGGCCCATGAGCACCATCATGGCCGCGCCGTCGGCCACGCCGCTCGCCGCGCCGGCGTGGATGACGCCGTCCTTCTTGAAGATCCGGGGCAGCTTGCGCAGCCCCTCCACGGTGGTGTCGGGGCGCGGGTGCTCGTCGCGCGCGAAGACCACCTTGCCCTTGCGGGTCTCGATCTCCACCGGCGTGATCTCCGCGTCGAGGCGCCCCGCCGCCTGGGCCTCGGCGGTGCGGCGCTGCGAGAGCACGCTGAACGCGTCCACCTCGTCCTGGGTGATGCGGTACTGCTCGGCCAGCTTCTCGGCGGTGAGCGCCATGGGCATGCGGGCCTGGGTGTCGGTGAGCGCGGTCCAGAGCGAATCCTCGAGCGCCGGGGTCTTCCCGAGCGGCACGCCGAAGCGGCCGCCGCGGAGCACGTAGGGAGCCTGGCTCATCGACTCGGTCCCGCCCACCAGCACCGCCTCGGCCTGACCGGTGGCGATCTGGAGCACGCCCTGGACCACCGCCTCGAAGCCGGAGCCGCACAGCCGGTTCACGATGAGCGCCGGCGTCTCCACCGGCACGCCCACGCGCAGGCCGACGTGACGGGCCAGGTAGATGGCGTCGGCGGAGGTCTGCAGCACGTTGCCCACCACCACGTGGCCGATGGCGTCGGGGGGGAGCCCGGCGTCGCGCAGCGCGGCCCCGGCGGCGTGTACCGCGAGGTCGGTCGCGCCGAGATCTCTCAGGCTCCCGCCGTAGGTGCCGAACGGGGTGCGGCGACCGGCGACGAGGACGACGTCCTGGGATGTGGCGGAACGCATGCGGACCTCCGGGTTCGGGCGGCTTCAGGGCGCGGCGCGGGACCGGGCGAGCGAGGCCACGCAGTAGGCCAGGATGCCCAGGGCGACGAGCGTGTTCACGAGGTAGATCGCGAAGCGGCGGCGCAGCTCGCTGCCGCCCAGCCCGCCGTACCAGGCGCGCGCCGCGGCGTCGCGGGCGGCGAGGTCCCGTGCCGGGTCCGGCGCCCCGTGGGAGCGGGCCTGGCGGGAGACGGCCCGCGCGTGCACGGCGAGCACCTGGTCGAGGGCGGCCCCGGGGAGGCCGGTCACCTCGCCGCGCGCGCCCGACCGCGGGGCGCGGGCGTGGTTGGCGGTGAGGACCGCCGCCCCGTCGGGGAAGGTGGTGAGGAGCTGCACCCGCGCGACCTCGCCGGGGCGCGGCCCCATCTCGAAGGCGTCGGCGAACGCCGTTCCGCCCTCCTCGGCGAAGGCCTCGGAGCGGAGCCCGAGCCCGCGCAGCGGCCCGTCCTCCACCCGGCTGCCCAGCCGGCGGAACCCCAGGGGGAGGAGCAGGTCGGACGCGGCGCGCTGGGCATCGGTGGGCGGCGGTCCCGCAGGCGTGGAGCGGGAGGAGACGAGCCCGGGGACCACGGCGAGCAGGCCCCGCCGGCCGTAGCGCAGCACCATCATGGCGGCGTAGAAGCCGGCCAGCGCGAGGAGGACGGTCACGAGGCCGCTTCGACCGGGTCGGGGGCCTTCTTGCGCTTCCGCACCAGGCGCGCCGCCAGGATCCCCACCTCGTAGAAGACGACCATGGGCGCGGCCATGAGGAAGAGGTTGAAGGGATCGCCGGTGGGCGTGAGGATCGCCGCCAGGATCACGTTCACGATGATGGCGTGGCGCCGGTACTTGGCCAGGAACTCGGGGGTCACGAGCCCGATCATGGCCAGGAAGGCGATGATCACCGGGATCTCGAAGACCACGCCGAACCCGAGCATCATGGCGAGAACCAGCGTGAGCTGCTCCCGCATGGTGAGGATGGGGCGCATGTCCGGCCCGGCGATGGAGGCGAGCGCCGGGAAGGCGAAGGGCATGACCGCGAAGTAGGTGAAGGCCACGCCGCAGTAGAAGAGCAGCGTCCCGATGGCGACGAAGGGGATGACGAGCGACTTCTCCCGCTTGTAGAGCCCGGGCGCCACGAAGAGCCACAGCTGGAACAGCACCCAGGGCGCCGCGAGGAAGGTGCCGCCGTAGAGCGCGACCTTGAGGTAGACCAGGAAGGGCTCGAGGTAGCTCGTGTAGTTGAGCGCCCGCTGCCCCTCCGGCAGCGAGGCCAGCACCGGCTCCATCACCCAGCGGAAGATCCGGTCGGAGAACCAGCCGGCCACCGCCACGCCCACCGCCACGCCGAGGAGCGCCCGGACCAGCCGGACGCGGAGCTCGGTGAGGTGGTCGAAGAAGGAGGCCCGGACCTCGCCTTCCGGCGCGGGAGGCTCGCTCTCCCCGGCGGGGGGCGTGTCGCCGGGCTCGCTCATGAGAGCCGGGAGGGGCCGGACGCGGGGTCGGGCTCGGCCGCAGGGCCGGGCGCGGCGGCGGCCACCGGGGCCGCGGCGACCGGGACCGGCACCGGCTCGGCGAGCGCGGCGTCGAGTCCGGGGACGTTCTCGGCGGTGGGGGGCGGCACGGGCTGCGGCGGGCCGGCGGGCACCGGCTCGGCCCCGGTGGGCGGGGCGATGCGGGGACGCGGCGCCTTCTGCTCCTCGGCGTAGAGCTCCCGCTCGAACTGGCCCTTCAGGTCGTCGGTGGCCTTCTTGAAATCCCGCAGCCCCTTGCCGAGCTGCTTCGCCACCTCGGGCAGCTTCTGCGGCCCGAGGAGCACGAGCGCGAGCACGAGGATGATGACGATCTCGCCGAAGCCGAGGCCGAACATGGGAAGGCGTGGTTATAACACGGCATGCCCTTCTGGCTCGTCAAGACGGAGCCGTCCACGTACGCGTTCGCCGACCTGTCGCGCGATCGGAAGACGCTCTGGGACGGCGTTTCCAACCCGCAGGCCCAGGCCAGCCTGAGGGCCATGCGCCCCGGCGATGCGGTGCTCGTCTACCACTCGGGGGACAGGGTCGCGGTCGGCCTGGCGCGGGTCGCCGCCCTGCCAGTCCCCGATCCCGGGGACGCGAGCGGCCGGCGGGTCGCCGTCGCGCTGTCCGCCGATCGCCCGCTCCCCGCGCCGGTGCCGCTCGAGGCGCTCCGCAGCGCGCGGGCCTTCGCGGGATCGCCGCTCCTCCGCCAGGGACGCCTCTCGGTGCTGCCGCTCACCGGGAGCCAGTGGAAGGCGGTGCTCGCGCTGGCCGCGGCCGGCCCTCATTCCGAGAAGAGGTCGCGCACCTCGACCCGGGTGGCCCCGGCCTCCCCCGGCTCCCGAAGGCGCGGCTCGGTTCCCTCCAGGTAGGGCTCGAGCACGCCCGCGCCGAAGGGCTCCACCGCCTCGCCGGTCCTGGGGTCGATCCGCGCGAAGACGATGCCCTCCGGGATGGGGAAGTCGGGCTGGGGCCGGTCGCGCAGGGCCGCCTGCATGTAGGCGAGCCAGATGGGGAGCGCCGCCCTGCCGCCGGTCTCGGCGCGCCCGAGCGGCTGCTCGTTGCGATCGAAGCCGAGCCAGACCCCGGCCACCCGGTCCACCGTGTAGCCCAGGAACCAGGTGTCGAAGGAGTCGTTCGTGGTGCCGGTCTTGCCGGCCACCGGCTTGCCGAGCCGGGCCGCCTGGGCGCCGGTCCCCACCGTGGCCACCTCCTGCATGAGGTGCTGGAGCACGAAGGCGGCCCGCCGGTCCACCACCCGCTCCGGCTCCTCCCGGACCTCGGCGTAGGCCCCGGCCAGCCGCTCGGAGAGCGGCGCCCAGGGATCGGACGGCGCCACCCGGTCCTCGAGCAGCCCCCCGTCCCGGTCCACCACCCGCTTCACGAGCAGCGAGGGGCGCCGGGTGCCCTGGCGGTCGAGCAGCGCGTAGACCTCGACCAGGTCGACGAGGTGGGTGCACGAGCTCCCGAGCGCGCTCCCCAGCTCCTCCTTCACCGGCGTGCCGAGCCCGAGCGCGGCCGCCCACTGCCCCAGGAAGGCCGGGCCCATCTTCCGGGCGAGCAGCTCGGCGGTCTTCACGGCCGGGATGTTCATGGAGGAGATCACCGCGGAACGGAGCGGGACCTCCCCCTTGAAGTCCTCGCCGAAGTTCTGCGGCTTCCAGGACCGCTCCGAGTCCCGGAAGACCACCGGTGCGTCGGTGAGCAGCGTGGACGGGGTGAAGCCGAGCTTCTCGATGGCCGCCGCATAGAGGATGGGCTTGAAGGCGCTGCCCGGCTGGCGGCAGGCCTGGTGGGCCCGGTCGAACTCGGAGGCCTCGAAGTCGTAGCCCCCCACCAGCGCCGGGACGTAGCCGGTCCCCGGGTCGACGGCAACGAGCGCGCCCTGCAGCCGGGGCTCCTGCTCGAGCGCGAGGAGCACCGGGAGGTCGGGGACCTCGGCCGGCCTCCCCGCCTTCCACTGCCGCTCCGCGGCCTGCAGCTCCTCGCGGGTGGTCCTCCGCACCAGCACCACGTCGCCCACGTGGAGCGCCGCCGAGGGCCGGGCCTGCATCGCATACTCCCAGTGTACCTGGGGGTTGGGAGCGCGGGCCCAGCGCATCCCGGCCACGGGAAGCACGCCCACCTCGTCCCCCACCTCGACGCGCACTTGGCCGCTCCCGTCGTTCACCGCCGTGACGATCCCCACCGCGTAGTCGCCGGGCCGCAGCGTCCCGGCCGGCCAGGCCCGGCCGAGCCGCGCGCGCAGCGCCTCCCGGTCGCCCCCGGACACCCGCGCAACCGGCCCCCAGAAGCCCTGCCGGCGATCGACGTCGAGCAGCCCCTCCAGCATGGCCCGCTGCGCGGCCCGCTGCTCGTCGAGGTCCATGGAGGTCTCGATGCGCAGGCCGTCGCGCAGGACCCGGGGGCCGCCCAGGCGCTCGACCACCCGCCGTCGCACCGCCTCGGCGTAGAAGGGGGCCACCTCCCGGAACGGGTCGTCGATGGCGTGCACCCGCACCGGCGACGCGTCGGCGGCCTGGCGCTCGGCCTCGGTGATGGCGCCGTCCTCCCGCATGCGCCGCAGCACGTAGGAGCGCCGCTTCCGGGCCTCCTCCGGATGGAGGACCGGGGAGTACCGGCTGGGAGCCTGCGGCAACCCGGCGAGCAGGGCGGCCTCGGCCACGTCGAGCTCGGAGACGGTCTTGCGGAAGTAGTTCTCGGAGGCCGACTCGATCCCGTAGCTGTGGTGGCCGAGGTAGACGCCGTTCAGGTACAGCCAGAGCAGCTCCCGCTTGCCGAAGGCCTGCTCGAGGCGCGCCGCCAGGATGGCCTCGCGGGCCTTGCGGCGGAGGTTCTTGCGGGTGCCCTCGGCGAAGCCCTCGGCCGAGACGAGAAGCGCCTTGGCGGTCTGCTGGGTGATGGTCGAGCCGCCCTGGACCTTCCTGCGCCGGACGTAGGTGTTCACCCCGGCCCGCAGCGTGCCCAGCCAGTCCACCCCGTGGTGCTGGAAGAAGTTCTTGTCCTCGGCCGCCAGGAAGGCCTGCACCACGTGGGCCGGGATGCGGTCGTAGGGGACCACCCGGCGCCGCTCGGCGAAGAGCTCGCCGACGACCTGGCCGTCGGCGCTCGTCACCTCGGTGACCACCGGCGGCCGGTAGGTGGCGAGGGATTCCACCGACGGCAGGCCGCGGGAGAGCCAGGCGTAGCCCGCCACCGCGGCGACGAGCGCCAGGTTGGCGAGGAGCAGGAGGAGGAAGACCGACCAGCGCAGCGCGGTCCGGAGCACGGGGCGGCGCGGCGGGACGTCGTCCGGCGCGTGCCGCTCCTCGTGTGGTCCGGGCTCCGCCGCCATCCGGGGTGACTGTAGGCAGGCGCCGGGCCCGGATCAATTCCGCTTCGCCGGAGCGGCGGCCCGCGGCGCCGTCCCGGGGGGGGGATCGAGGTTCGCCCGGGAGAGGACGTCCTCGAGCTCGGCCGGGACCGGGGCCTCGAGGCGCATGGGCGCGCCGGTGACCGGGTGGGGGATCTCGAGCCGCCAGGCGTGCAGGAACATGCGCCGGAGCCCCCAGCGGGCGCGGGCCTCCCGGTTGAAGCCGAAGTCGCCGTAGCGGCGGTCCCCGGCCACCGGGTGGCCGGCCGCCTGCAGGTGGCGCCGGATCTGGTGGGTGCGTCCGGTCTCGATGGTCACCCGGAGCAGCGAGGCGTCGTGGTTGGCCGAGCAGACCTGCCAGCGGGTGAGCGCCTCCTGGAACTTGACCCCGTGCCGGTCCTTCGAGCGGGCGGTCTGCTCGTGCTCGGAGAGCGGCAGGTCGATGACGCCCGCTCCCTTCGCGAACTTGCCCTTGGCGAGCGCCAGGTAGGCCTTGCGCAGGTCGTCTCCCTCGGTGAAGAGCTCCCCCAGCCGCACCATGGCCCGACGGGTCTTCGCCACGAGCACCACGCCCGAGGTCTCCCGGTCGAGCCGGTGGGCGGGGCTCGGGCGGAACTCGCCGGACGGCGCGTCGGCGGGCACGCGCAGGTAGTCGCGCACCTCGTCCACGAGCGTGGCCCCCTCGATGCCGCTGCCGGGGTGCGCGGCCAGGCCGGCCGGCTTGTCCACCACGAGCAGGTGCTCGTCCTCGAGCAGGATGCCGAAGGTGCGCCGCGCCGGGCGCCGGCCCGGGCCGGCGTCCTCGGCCGGCGCGCGCAGCCGCTCCTCGTCGCCCCGGATGGCGATGCGGTCGCCGGGCGCGAGCAGCTGCTCGGGGCGGCCGCGGGCGCCGTTCACCCGGATCTTGCGGGTGCGGAACATCTTGTAGACGTGGGAGAGCGGAACGTCGCGCAGCGCGCGGCGCACGTACTTGTCGAGCCGCTGGCCGGCGGCGTCGGCGCTGACCTCGATCTCGATCACCAGAGCTCCATCTGCGGGGACTCGACGAGCGGCTCGGCGCGCAGCCCTTCGCGGCGGAGCTCCTTCGCGAGCTCGGCGGCGTGCCCGTGCAGCGTGAAGACGCGGGACGCGCCGGTGGCCCGGGCGTAGCGGACGAGCGACGGGAAGTCGGCGTGGTCGGAGAGCGGGAAGGACGCGTCCACCCCGCCGAACCAGCGCGCGCCGTCGACGGCCCAGCCGGTGAGGACCGCGGTGCGCCGGGGGCGGATGCGCGCGATGATCGCCGACCGGGCGAGCTGCGGGGGCGCCACCACCACCTCGCCCGCCGACGGCCCCTCCGGGCCGAGCGGGCGCACGTTGGGGAGCGGCACGCCCTCCGCCTCGTAGACCTCGTTCACGGCGTGGACGGCGGGGTGGGCGCGGCAGGCGTAACCGAGCTCGCCGAGGTGCTTCAGGATCTCCTGGGCCTTGCCGAGCGCGTAGCCGAGCAGCACCGGCGTGGCGCCGTCGGAGAGCGCGCCGTCGACGAAGCCGCGGACCGCGGCCAGCACCTCCTCCTTGGGCGGGAAGACGTAGCGGGGCATCCCGAAGGTGGACTCGGTGAGGAGCACGTCGCAGGGCATGACCTCCGCCGGCTCGGCGGTCCGGGTAGGCTCGGTGCACAGGTCGCCGGTGTAGCCCACGGTGAGCCCACCCGGCAGGGTGATGCGCAGCTGGGCCGACCCGAGCACGTGACCGGCCGGGAAGAGCTCGAGCGTCAGCTCGCCGAGGCCGAACGGCGCGCGGTAGGCGACGGGGAGCACCTCCCCGGTCTTGCGATCGCCGAGCCGGTGGCGGGCGAGCGCCGCCGTGGCGCGGGTGGCGATGGTGCGCTCGTGCCGCCCCAGGTGGTCGGCGTGCGCGTGGGACACGAAGCCGCACGGGCGCTTCCGGCGCGCGTCGAGGTACAGCCCGGTCCCGCGGACGCGGAGCTCACCGGCGACGAGCTCGATGGGGGAGCGGCGCACGGGCCCTGATCTATCAGGCGGGGCTGTCGGGCGCCCCCCCCCGGCGTGCTCGCCGGGTCGCGGGCCGGCTACGCGGCGGTCGACGTCATGGCCGCACGCAGGAGCTCGTGGTGGGCGGCGTCCTGGGTGGCGAGCGAGGTGAAGAGCCGCGCCACCTCGGGCGCGGCGCACCGGGCCAGCTCCTGGGCGTGGATGGAGTGGAAGCGGTCCTCCATCGACACGAGACGGGTGAGCACGGCGTCGGCGTCGATGGGCGAGGGCAGCTGCTCGAACTCGCGCCGCATGGCGTCGATCTCGGCGGCCATCGTCTCGAGGTCCGCGCAGGAGCGCTCCACGACGTCCGCGGGCCACGGCGCGAGCCCCCGGTGGCGCTCGAGCAGCCGGATGCGCATCACGTGCTGCCCCTCCTCCGCCGCCAGGCGGGCGAAGAGCGGCCGCAGGCCCGAATCCTCCGGGAAGCGCTCGGCGAGCGAGGTGTACAGCTCCTGCGCGAGCAGCTCCACGCGCTCGGCCGAGCGGAGGCACTGCGAGGCGTTCTTCGGCATCCTGGCTCCTCTCCCGGCCCGCGGTCCCCGGCCACCCCCGGCGGGCGTACAGAGTGCCCTCGATCGCCGGCGGCTTCCCGCACAAGTTGGGTCGTAAGCGGAGGTTCCGGGTCCCTCGAATCCAGGACGCCGCACGGTAGGTCTTCTTTACTCCGCCTGGCGCTCGCCGGACCCGCTCCCGCCCGGTCGCGCGGCGGCCCGGGCCTGCAGCGCGCCACCCACCTCGGCGATCACGATCCCCACCCCGATGAGCGCGCCGCCGGCGATGCCCAGCGGCGGGAGCACCTCGCCGGTGACGAGGTGCGAGAACAGGGCGGCTGCGGGCGGCTCGAGCGCGTACAGGATCGCGGCGCGGACGGCGGTGGTGTGGCGCTGCGCCCAGTTCATGACGAAGAAGGCGCCCACCGTCATGACGAGCCCGGTGAAGAGCACGGTCCCGGCGAGCTCGCCGGACGGGGCGACGCGCACCGGCTCGAGGGCCAGCAGGACCAGGCTGCCCGCGAAGGTCACGGCGATCTGGACGAAGGTGAGGCCGACGAGCGGGTGGCGGGGGGAGAACTCGCTCGTCCAGACGATCTGGAAGGCGTAGGCCACCGCGCAACCCAGCGTGAGGAGGTCGCCCAGCCGGACCAGCGCCGTGGCGTCGCCACCGAAGGGTCGGGTGAGGAGCGCGAGCCCCACCACCGCGAGCGCCACGCCGGTCCAGGCCGGGCCCCCGACGCGGCGCCCTTGCACGAAGCGCGCGATGAGCGGGACGATCACCACCGCGAGCCCGGTGATGAAGCCGGAGCGGGCCGGCGTGGTGAAGCGCAGCCCCACGGTCTGCAGCGCGAAGCCGGCGAACATGGCGAGGCCGAGCAGCGTCCCGTCGCGCCACATCCCCGGCGACGGGCGGGGGCGTCGCCAGGCCCAGAGCAGCGCGAGCACCGCCGTGGCCAGGCCGAACCGGAGCGACAGGAACGCCCCGGGGCTCGTGCCGGCGTCGAGGACGCGCTTCACGAGCGTGAAGGTGGTTCCCCACACCAGGGTGAGGAGCAGGAGCGCCAGGTCGGCCACGGGGCGGCGGTTGTAGCAGAGGGGGCGAGTCCGGACTAGGCTCCCGGGCCATGAACCTCCGCTCCTTCCCGCTCGCCTCGGCGGCGCCGCTCGCCGCGTCCCTCCTCGCCGCCTGCGCCACCACCTCCGGGGGCGCCGCGACCACGACCGGATCCGCACCGATGACCCTCCCCCTCCCGTACCCCCCGGCCCCGCGCGACGCGGTGGTGGACGTCCTGCACGGCGTCCCGGTCGCCGACCCGTACCGGTGGCTGGAGGACGCGAAGGCGGCCCGCACGCAGGAGTGGGTCGGCGCCGAGGACCGGCTCGCGCGCCGGTTCCTCTCCGGCCTTCCCGGCCGCGACGCCATCGCCCGCCGCCTGGAGGAGGTCCTCTACGTCGAGCAGGTGGTCGGACTGCCGGTGAAGCGGGGGGACCGGCTCTTCTACCAGCGGCGCGCGCCGGCGCAGGAGAAGGCGGTCCTCTTCGTCCGGGACGGGGACGGGCCGGAGAGGGTGCTCCTCGACCCGAACGGCTGGTCGAAGGACGGCAGCACGTCGCTCGGGGCCTGGTCGCCCTCCTGGGACGGGAAGCTGCTCGTCTACGGCGTGAAGGAGAACAACTCGGACGAGGCGGTGCTGCACCTCGTCGAGGTGGCCTCGGGGAAGGTCTCCGACGTGGACCGCATCGAGGGGGGCAAGTACGCCGAGCCCTCCTGGACCCCCGACTCGGCCGGCTTCTACTACACCTGGCTTCCCACCGATCCCGCCATCCCCACCGCCGACCGCCCCGGATACGCCGAGGTCCGCTTCCACCGCGTGGGCACCCCGGCCTCGGCCGACGCGCTCGTCCACCCGCGCACCGGCGACCCCTCCACCTTCGTCGGCGCGGCGATCTCGCGAGACGGCCGGTGGCTCTTCGTCTCGGTCTCCCACGGCTGGACCTCGAACGACGTCTGGTTCCGCGACGCCCGCGGGGACGGGCCGTGGCTCCCGCTCGCCGTGGGGCGGAACGCGCAGTTCCAGCCGGTGGCCTGGAAGGACCGCTTCTACGTGCTCACGAACGACGGCGCGCCCATGTGGAAGGTGGTGGTGGTCGACCCGGCGTTCCCCGATCCCGCGCGCTGGACGGCGATCGTCCCGGAGCGGCCGGAGGCGGCACTGGAGGCGGCCGACGTGCAGGGCGGGCGGCTCGTGCTCCGCTACATCGAGAAGGCGGTGAACCGGATCCTGGTCCGCGACCTCGACGGCAAGGGGGGCTACGAGGTGCAGCTTCCCGGGCCGGGCACGGTGGGCGGGCCCTCCGGCGACCCGCTCGACCCGGTGGCCTACTGGTCGTTCCAGTCGTTCACCGACCCGAGCGAGGTGCGCACGCTCGTGCTGGACGGAGGGGCCACCGCCACCTGGTACCGGACCCGGGTCCCGGTGGAGCCGTCGGCCTTCGTGGTCGAGCAGGTCTTCTACCCCTCGAAGGACGGCACCCGGGTCTCCATGTTCCTCGTGCACCGGCGCGACCAGAAGCCGGACGGCTCGGCGCCGCTCCTGCTCGCGGGGTACGGCGGCTTCCAGGTCCCCATGCAGCCGCTCTTCCGCGGCTCGCTCTACCCGTGGCTCGAGCGCGGGGGGATCTTCGCCATGCCGAACCTGCGCGGCGGCAACGAGTACGGCGAGCGCTGGCACGAGGAGGGGATGCGCGCGCGCAAGCAGAACGTCTTCGACGACTTCGTGGCGGCGGCCGAGTGGCTCGTGGCGAAGGGCTGGGCCAGCCCGGAGCGGATCACCATCCGGGGCGGCTCGAACGGCGGGCTGCTCGTGGGGGCGGCCATGACCCAGCGCCCCGACCTCTTCGGCGCCGTGCTCTGCGGGGTCCCGCTGCTCGACATGGTGCGCTACCACCTCTTCGGCTCGGGCAAGACCTGGACCGCCGAGTACGGCTCGGCCGACGACCCGGCGCTCTTCCCGGTTCTGCACGGCTACTCGCCCTACCACCACGTGAAGCAGGGCACGCGCTACCCGGCCACCCTGCTCCTCTCGGCCGACTCCGACGACCGGGTCGACCCGATGCACGCGCGCAAGTTCGCGGCCGAGCTGCAGTGGGCCACCACCGGCGGGCCCGTGCTCCTGCGGGTGGAGCGGAACGCCGGCCACGGCGGGGGCGATCGGGTGCGCGCCGCGGTGGAGGAGTACGCCGACGAGTGGGCCTTCGCGCTCTGGGCGACGCGACGCTGAGTCCGGCCCGCCCCGCCACCGCGCCGGGGCCCGGGCCGGCAGGCCCTCGATCCGGGCCGGCGCCGGCGGGTACACTCCCGGAGTGACCGGGGCGCGCCCGACGGCGGAGCTCGTCAAGTGGTACCTCGACGTGGCCTGCGCGGACGGGCGCTGCGCCGTCCTCTACGCCGCCCGGCTGCGGTACCGGCGGCTCGAGCTCCGCATCCAGGGGCTGCTGCTGCGCTCCGGCGGGCGCGTCCGGACCCGGTTCTCGCTGCAGCCCGGGCCCTCGCCGCGGACGGACGGGGCGCGGCTCCGCTTCTCCTCGGCCGGCCTCGACGTCTCGGCGCGCCTCGACGCCCTCGATCCGCCCTTCGCGCGCCGTCTCCTCGACGCCCCGGGCGGCGCCGTGGACTGGGAGTGCAGGGTGCCGCGCGCCCGGGCCGACCTCCGGGTCGGGGGCGAGACGCTCGTGGGGCTGGGCTACGCGGAACGGCTCCGGCTCACGCTCCTCCCCGGGGAGCTGCCCATCCGCACGCTGCGCTGGGGACGGCTGCTCTCCCCCGCGGGCGGCATCGCCTGGATCGACTGGGAGGGCCCCGCGCCGCTCCGGCTCGCGCTGCGCGACGGCCGCGAGGCCCGGCTCGACCGTGCCGGGGACGACGCGGTGGTGGTGGACGGCACGCCGTTCGCGCTCGCGCGCGAGGCGACCCTGCGCGACGCCATCCTCGCGCGGACCCTGCCGGCCACGCTGCGCCGGTCGCTCCCCCGCGTCGGGCTCGGCCTCCACGAGACGAAGTGGCTCGCCCGCGGCGAGGTCGGCGCCGCGCCCGGGCTCGCGATCCACGAGGTGGTGCGATGGCCGTGAGGACCGGCCCCGTCCTATACGGCGCGCTCTTCACCGTGGCGCTCCCGGCGCTGCTCGTCCTCTGGGCGCGCGGCGCGGCCCCGGTGGTGGGGATCCCCGCGGTGCACGCGCCGGTCGCCGGTGCGGTGGCGGCCCTCTCCGGGCTCCTCCTCGTCGCGTCCGCCATGCTCGACCTCTGGCGGCGGGGCGGCGGCCTCCCCATGAACGCCTTCCCCCCGCCGCGCCTCGTCGAGGGGGGCGCCTACGCGGTGGTGGGGCACCCCATCTACGTGGGCTTCACCCTCGCCGTCGCGGGCGTGGCGGTCGCGACCGGGTCCGCGGCGGGCCTCTGGCTCGTCACGCCGTCCGTGGCGCTCGCCTCGGCGTCGCTCGTCCTCGGCCACGAGCGCCCCGACCTGCTGCGGCGATTCGGCCGGCTCCCCCGTCCCTGGCTCTCGGTCCCGCCGTCGGGACGCGGCGCACCGTCGTCCGCCGAGCGCACCGGCGCAGCGCTGCTCGTCCTCGGGCCCTGGTCGTTCCTCTACGCCTGCTGCGCGGCCGTGGGCGCGCCCCCCGACGCGCGGTCGTCCTTCCTGCCGCTCGAGCGGGCCTGGCCGGTGATCGAGCCGGCCGAGATCCTCTACGCGAGCGCCTACCCGGTGGTGGGCCTCGCCTTCCTGGCGACGCCGACGCGCGACGCGCTCCGGGCATTCACGATCCGTGCACTGGGATCGATGGCGGTCGTCTTCCCGCTCTTCCTGCTCGTCCCGCTCTGGGCGCCGCCGCGGCCGTTCCAGCCCGGCGGGGCGCTCGGGCGGGCCATCCTGCTCGAGCGGTCGTGGGACACGCCGGCCTGCGCCTTCCCTTCCTACCACGTGGTCCTCGCCTTCCTGGCCGCGGACGCGCTCGCCACCCGCTCGCGCGCCTGGAGCGCCTGGGCCTGGGGCGTGGCCACCTCCTGCCTGGCGGTGGGCGCTCATTCGCTCGCCGACGTGGCGGGCGGCCTCCTCGTGGTGATCGTGCTCCGCCGCGCCGGGAGCCTCTGGGAGGCGCTGCGCCGGGGCGCCGAGCGGATCGCGAACGGCTGGCACGACTGGCAGGTGGGGCCCTTCCGCATCCTCCACCACGGGCTCTTCGTGGGGCTGGGCGCCGGGCTGGGCGTGCTCGTGCTCTGCGCCGCGCTCGGTCCGGGCGGCGCGCCGCTGGCCGGAACCATCTGGCTCCTCGGCCTCCTCGGCGCCGGCGCCTGGGCCCAGCTCCTGGAGGGGCGCGGCCTCTCCCGCCCCTTCGGCTACTACGGCGGGCTGCTGGGCGGCATCCTGGGCGTGCTCCTCGCCCCGGCCTTCGGCCTCGACCGGCTCGCGGCGCTCGCCGCCGGAGCGCTGGCCGGCCCGGTGGTCCAGGGCGTGGGCAGGCTGCGCTGCCTCGCGCAGGGATGCTGCCACGGCGCGCCGGCGCCCGCGTGGCTCGGCATCCGTCACACGACGCCCCTGTCACGCGTGGTGAAGGCGGGCCTGGGCGGCGTCCCGGTCCACCCCACCGCGCTCTACTCCATCCTCTGGAACGTCGCCACCGGCGCGGTGCTGCTCCGGCTCGCCACCCTCCACGCGCCGGCCGCGCTGGTGGCGGGCGCGTACCTGTTCCTGGGTGGGTGCGGGCGCTTCGTCGAGGAGGCCTGCCGGGGAGAGCCCCAGACGCCGGTGGTCCTCGGCCTCCGCCTCTACCAGTGGACGGCGGTGGCCTCGGCGCTGGCCGGAGCCGTCGTCACCACGCTCGGGCCGGTCCCGCCGGTCCGGCTGGCTGCGCCGGGCCCGGAGGCGCTGGCGGTCGCGGCGGTGGCCTTCGCCGTCACCGCCGCGGCCATGGGCGTCGACCTGCCCGGGTCGAGCCGGCGGCTCTCGCGCCTGGCGTAGGGAGGCCGGGCGGGCGAGCCCGCGCCTCAGATGTCGAACTCGAGCTGCTCCTTCACCGTGGCGCGGGCCTGCGGATCGGCCTCGAAGCGGCTGTGGAGCTTCACCGGCCTCTCCGCCGCCCCGCGCAGCCGGAGGTTGAGCAGCTCCACCCCGAGCGAGAAGGCCATGGCGAAGTAGACGTAGCCCCGCGGGATGTGGCGCTCGAAGGCCTCCACCACGAGCATCACGCCGATGAGGATGAGGAAGGAGAGCGCCAGCATCTTCACGGTGGGGTGCGCCTCGACGAAGCGCCCGATGGGACCGGCGAAGACGAGCATCACCCCCACCGCGACGACCATCGCCGCCACCATCACCTCCACGCGACCGGCCATGCCGACCGCGGTGATCACCGAGTCGAGGGAGAAGACGACGTCGAGGAGCGCGATCTGGAGGATGGTCCAGCCGAAGGTCGCCCGCGCCCGCCCGGCCGCGCCCGGGACCTCGTGCCCGGTCTCGAGCTTGTCGTGGATCTCGAAGGTGGCCTTGCCGACGAGGAACAGGCCGCCTCCGGCCAGGATGAGGTCGCGCCCGCTGATCCCCTGCCCGAAGGCCCGGAAGAGGTCGGCGGTGAGCCCCATGAGCCAGGTGACGGCGAAGAGGAGCCCGAGGCGGGTGACGAGCGCCGCGCCCAGGCCCAGGCGCCGCGCCAGCGGCTGCTGCGCCGCCGGGAGCTTCCCGGCCAGGATGGTGAGGAAGACGATGTTGTCCACCCCGAGGACGATCTCCATCGCCGCCAGCGTGGCGAGGGAGATCCACGTCTCGGGATGCGACCAGATCTCGAGCATGCGGCGACCCTACCGCAGGCGGAAGCGCCAGGCACCGTCCACGTCGGCCCGCTCCACCTCGCCGCGGGCCTCGAGCACCTCGAGGTTGGCGAGCGTCTCCGACACGGTGAGGAACATGGCGGCGGCCGGCGCCCGCGGGAAGAGGCGGGTGGTCACCTCCCATCCGCCGAGCGGGCCCTTCCACAGCTCCTCGCGGATCTTCCGCTGCCGCTTCTCGTAGAAGGCGAGCAGGCGCTCGATGACGGCGCGGTGGCCGGAGAACGGGGTGGCGTGGCCGGGCAGCACGAGGTCCACCTCCAGCGCGTGGAGCCGCATCACCGACTCCAGGTAGGCCACGAGCGGCCGCCAGTCCTCCTGGCCGTCCGGGCCGAGCTCGATGAGCGGGTTCGGCGAGACGTGCTCGAGCAGGTGGTCGTCGGAGAGGAAGAGCCGGTGCTCCCGATCGTAGAGGCAGACGAGCCCGGGCGTGTGCCCGGGCATGTGCATGGGCTCGAGCGTCACGTGCCGCATCCGCAAGGGCTCGTCGAGGTCGAGCGCCTCCACCCGGGGGATGCGCCGCGCCCGGGTGAAGCCGTCCTTCACCTGGCGCCAGGCCTCCCCCATCACCTCGGCGGGGACGCCGAGGCGCGCGAAGAATCCCGCGTAGGTGGGCATCTCGTCGATCCAGCGCGGGTACCCCTCGGCCATCTTGTGCACGTCGCGGGGGTGGGCGTGCACCGGCACCGGGTGGCCGGCCTGCTCGAGGAGCAGCGCCGCGCCGCCGTAGTGGTCGATGTGGCCGTGGGAGACCACGATCCGGGTGACGTCCCGGGCCGATCGGCCGATGCGGGCCAGCCCGTCGGCCATGGCCGCCGCGGCCTGCGGCGAGCCCAGCCCGGAGTCGAAGAGGAAGATCCCGCCGTCCCGGTCCTCGATGGCGTAGGCGTTCACCGGCCCGCCGGCCTCGAGGAACGGGATGGGGATGGAGATCCGGTGGATCCCCAGCGCGGCGAGGTCCGCCTCCGCGATCACGATCCCTTGCCGGCCTTGATCTTCTCGCGCAGCTCGGGGACCGCCTTGAACAGGTCGGCGACCAGGCCGTAGTCGGCCAGCTGGAAGATGGGGGCCTCGGGGTCCTTGTTGATGGCCACGATGACCTTCGAGCCCTTCATGCCGGCGAGGTGCTGGATGGCGCCAGAGATGCCCGCCGCGACGTACAGCTCGGGGGCCACCACCTTGCCGGTCTGGCCCACCTGCAGGTCGTTCGGCACCCAGCCGGCGTCGACCGCGGCGCGGGTGGCGCCGACCGCCGCGCCGAGCTCGTCGGCGAGGGCCTCGATCTCCTTGAAGTCGCCCTTGGTTCCGCGGCCTCCGGAGACGACCACGCGCGCCTCGGTGAGCTCGGGGCGGGCGCTCTTCACCTCCCGGAACTCGACGAAGCGGGTGGGCAGCGCGCCCACCGCGGCGGCGGCCGGCTTCACCTCGCCGCCCGCGGCCCGGGCCGCTGCCGGGAACTCGGTGGGACGGACGGTGAAGGCCTTGACCGGGGTGGCCAGGTCCACCTCGGCCATCACGTTGCCGGCCCACATGGGGCGCTGGAAGGTGACCGCGGCTCCCGACCCGCCGAAGCCGAGCACCTCGGTGGCGCAGGCGGCGCCCAGGCGGGCCGCCACGCGCGGGACGAGGTCCTTGCCGAAGGCGGTGGCGGCGGCGCCCACGAAGGTGGCCCCGGCCTCCTTGGCGAGCGCGGCCACCACCGGCGCGTAGGCCTCGGCGAGGTAGTGCGCGAGCCCGGCCGCGTCGGCGGCGTGGACGGTGACGCCGTACCCGGAGAGCTCGGTGGCCACCGCGCCCACGCCCTGACCCAGGACCGCGACGTGGACCTTGCCTCCGGTGCGGGCGGCGATCGCCTGGCCGGCGGCCACCGCGTGCAGGGTGGCCTTCTTGAGGTGACCGCCCAGGTGCTCCGCGACGATGAGGACGTTCGACATGGCGTTCTCCTAGAGGACCTTGGCCTCGCCCTTGAGCTTCTCGTAGAGCTCGGGGACGTCGGCGACCTTGCGGCCGCCCTGGCGCTTGGGGGGCTCGGCGAGCTTCTTCACCACCACCCGGGGGGCGAGGTCCACCCCCAGCGAGGCCGCGGCGATCTCCTCCACCGGCTTCTTCTTCGCCTTCATGATGCCGGGCAGCGACGCGAAGCGGGGCTTGTTGAGGCGCAGGTCGCAGGTGACGACGGCCGGCAGGTCCACGTCCAGGAAGACGAGGCCGCCATCCACCTCGCGCACCACCCGCACGCTCTTGCCGTCGGCGGCGAGCGCCACGCCCGGGACCTTCTTCTGCTCGGCCTCGCTCTCCAGGCTCTCGACCTTGGAGGCGAAGGTGGCCTGCCCGAGCCCGCGCCGCTCGGCCAGGTACTGGCCGACCTGGTTCTGGTCGTCGTCGATGGACTGCTTGCCGAGGAGCACGAGGTCGGGCTTCTCCTTCTCGAGCAGCTTGTCGAGGATGGCCGAGACCACCACCGGGTCGAGCGGGCCGTCGTGCTTCACCAGGATGCCGCGGTCGGCGCCCATGGCCAGCGCGGCGCGGATCTCGGTCATCGACCTGTCGGTGCCGATGCTCGCCACCACCACCTCGCCGCCGTGCTTCTCCTTGAGGCGCAGCCCCTCCTCGACGGCGATCTCGTCGAACGGGTTCATCTTGTAGTTCACGCCGTCGGTGACGATGCCCGTGCCGTCGGGCTTCACCTTGATCTTCGACTCGGGGTCCTCGACGCGCTTCGCCGTGACCAGGATCTTGAGGGGCATTGCGGCTCCTTGACTCCAGAATCAACCGGGGACGCCAGATCTAGCCTGCTCCGTTCGACGGATGCAACCCCCTTCGACACGAGGCGTCACCCCTGCTCCAGGAAGCCCACCGCCTCCTGCCGGACGCAGTCGCAGTTGAGCCACAGCAAGCCTTCGCCCTCCTTGCCGAAATCCACGACGCGCACCACGCCCGCCATGCGCGCGTCGTCGGGCGCGAGCGCGGGCAGGAGGTTCGGGAGCGCGCGCAGCCGGGCCTCGTCGAGCCGGTGGCCGGGGTGGGCCGGGTAGAGGGCCACGTAGAGCATCTCCTCCTCGACGAGGTCGTTGAAGAAGTGGCTGCCCAGCGAGACGTCCGGCACCACGTCGCCGATGCGCATGATCTCGCAGAGCACCGAGACCCGCTGGATCTCGGCGAAGGAGACCGGCACGCCGAGCGCGACGGTGGTCGTCCCCCAGCGCCCCGGGCCGAGCAGCATCACCTTGCGGTCCACCTCCGGCTCGAGCCGGAGCACCCGCCCGATGACGCGGGCCACCTCGTGCCGGTCGCCGGTGCCGAGCCCCACGTAGGCGTCCGGGTCCACGTAGACCACCCGGTCGATGGGCGTGTGGGTGCTCGGCCCCACGATCGGCCCGCGGGACCGGAGCAGCACTCGCTCCTCCGGGAGCGCGCTCGGCGGCGACACGATCGAGCCCCCCTCCCGGACCTGGAGCGGGCGGCACTGCACCAGGTTGAGCCGGAGCTCGCCGTCGGCGAGGAAGTTCCCGGTGAACTCCACGTCCACCGGGCCGCGGTAGGCATCGCGCAGCGTGGCGAGCAACGCGCGCATGCGCTCCACGAGCGGCGTGCCCCAGAGCAGCTCGTCGAAGGTGAGGACGTGACCGCCGTCCGGCCGGCGCGTGGCGAAGAGCCGGAGGGGCAGCGCCGGCGCCGCCCCCGCCGCGCGGGCGAAGGGCACCGAGGCGAGCCGGCGCGCCGCGAGATCGAGCACGTCCACCCGGTGCTGGGCGTACTCGGTCTTCTCGTCGAGCGTGGTCTCGGGGCGCAAGGACGGGGCGTTCAGGGCCACCAGGCGCGTGTAGTCGTCGTCCGACCGGTCCACCGCGCGGGTCCCCAGCCCGAAGACGAGACGCACCACGCCCGCCTGCGGGTCGATGCCGGCGTTCCAGACGTAGGGGTTGTAGGAGAGGGCCACGCCGGCCACCTGCGGGAAGTAGAGCGCGCCGTGCACCGCGCCGGAGACCCGCTGCACCAGCACCGCCATCTGCTCGTCGCGGTCGAGCAGCCCGCGGCGCTCGCGGTAGCGCAGCGCCTCCTCGCTCATGGTGGAGGCGTAGACCTCCTGCACCGCGGCCACGAACTCGCGCAGCCGCTCCTCCGGGGATCCCTGGTTCGTGCAGAAGACGCTCTCGTACTTGCCGGTGAAGGCGTTGCCGAAGCCGTCCTCGAGCAGCGAGGAGGAGCGCACGATGATGGGGGACTGCCCGTAGTACTCGAGGAGCGCCACGAAGCGGCGCAGCACGAAGTCCGGGAAGGTCCCCTCCCGCACGCGCTGGCGCGCGGCCCGGGCCCCCGCGTGCCAGGCCTGGCCGCGCCGCTGCTCGCGCCGCGCCGGCCAGCAGCCGTTGCGGACGAGGTAGGTGTAGAAGACGTCGGAGCCGATGAACCAGGAGTCGTGCGGCTCGAGCCTGCGCGACCAGGACGGGTCCCCGTTGGCCAGGATGGCGCGCGCGGTGAGCATGCCGGCGGCCTTCCCGCCCACGAGCCCCGTTCCCACCATGCGGCGGCGGATGGCGAGCAGGTCGTCGAGGGTGAGGTGGCGGCTCGCCATCTCGGCGAAGCGATCGTCGCGGGTGAACATCATGCGGAGCAGGGACGCGAAGGCCTTCTGCTCCTCCTCCGGGTGTCCCTTCCCCTCCCGCACCGCGTCCCGGATGGCGCGTGCGGCGTCCACGCGCCGGTCCCACACGTCGGCCTGCTCCACCGCGTCGAGGCGGCGGTCGGCCACGTCCACCAGCGCCTCGGAGAGCTCGGCGCTCTCGGTGAGCGGGCGCAGCAGGTCCCCCTCCCGCACGTGGGGCAGGTACATGGTGGGGGAGTGGCGGCCGTCCACCTTGAGCGGGTGCAGGTACACGGTGCGCCGGCGCCGGAAGACGTCCACCAGGATCTGGGTGGTGCTGCGCACCGCGTCCACCGCCTCGGCGGCGTGCCGGCCGGAGGCGAGCGCGAAGTAGGTCACCGTGTCGAGCTCGTACAGGTACGGGCAGGTGACCATGAAGAAGTTGCCCAGCATGAGGTCGCTGTACCAGTCGGCGGCCAGGTCGGAGAGGCAGTCGAAGACGTGGAAGGCGCCCGGCCCGGCGGCCTCGATGGCCCGGTGGATGGCGTCGGTGAAGCTCTCGAAGCCCAGCGCCGGGGAGATCCGGTGGATCTCCGCGCCCGACCCCTCCTCGAGGAGCGGCTCGTGCCGCGCGAAGCGGAAGTAGACGACGCGGCGACCCTCGGCGAGCGCGCGGGCCACGAACGGGCGCACGAGCGGCGGGTAGTCGTCGAGGTCCTCGACCTGCCACACCACGTTGTCGCCGTCCCGGAGCCCCCCCAGCACCTCGTCGAGCGCGGGGAGGCCGGTGGAGGGCGGATTGACGGGGATCATCGCGGTGTCTTGGGGAGGCACCGGTGAACCTTCGCCCATTGCGGCCATGCCTGTAAATCGGGCAGAGTGACCGACCTTCGGGCAGGGATCGCGCCCACAACCGAAACGAGGAAGCCCATGGCGAAGATGGACGAGAAGCTGGAGGTCGTCTACCAGGACGTGCTGAAGCGCAACCCGGGCGAGGTCGAGTTCCACCAGGCCGTACGCGAGGTGCTCGAGTCGATCGGGCCGGTACTGTCGAAGTACCCCGAGTTCCGCGAGCGCAAGATCATCGAGCGCATCGCCGAGCCGGAGCGGCAGATCATCTTCCGCGTGCCCTGGCAGGACGACCGGGGCGAGGTGCAGATCAACCGCGGGTTCCGCGTGCAGTACAACAGCGCGCTCGGCCCCTACAAGGGCGGGCTCCGCTTCCACCCGTCGGTGTACCTCGGGATCATCAAGTTCCTCGGCTTCGAGCAGATCTTCAAGAACGCGCTGACCGGGCTGCCCATCGGCGGCGGCAAGGGCGGCAGCGACTTCGACCCGAAGGGCAAGTCGGACAACGAGGTGATGCGCTTCTGCCAGAGCTTCATGACCGAGCTCTGGCGCCACATCGGCGAGTACACCGACGTCCCCGCCGGCGACATCGGCGTGGGCGGCCGCGAGATCGGCTACATGTTCGGCCAGTTCAAGCGGCTCACCGCCCGCTACGAGGCCGGCGTGCTCACCGGCAAGGGGCTCGACTACGGCGGCTCGCTGGTGCGCACCGAGGCCACCGGCTACGGCGCCACCTTCTTCGTGCAGGAGATGCTGAAGGCCCGTGGCGGCGAGTCGTTCGGCGGCAAGGTCTGCACCGTCTCCGGCTCGGGCAACGTGGCCATCTACACCATCGAGAAGATCCACCAGCTGGGCGGCAAGGTGGTGGCCTGCTCCGACTCGAACGGCGTCATCGTCGACGAGAAAGGCATCGACCTCGAGCTGGTGAAGCAGCTGAAGGAGCGGGAGCGGCGCCGCATCAAGGACTACGTCGAGTACCGCAAGCACGCGAAGTACCTGCACGGCGGCAACATCTGGGAGGTGCCCTGCCAGGTGGCCATGCCGTCGGCCACGCAGAACGAGATCAACGGCAAGGACGCGGCCCTGCTCGTGAAGAACGGCTGCGTCGCGGTGGGCGAGGGGGCCAACATGCCCACCACCCCCGAGGGCATCAAGGTGTTCCTCGACGCGAAGATCGCCTACGGGCCGGGCAAGGCCGCCAACGCCGGCGGCGTGGCCACCAGCGCGCTCGAGATGCAGCAGAACGCCTGCCGTGACTCGTGGACCTTCGAGTACACCGAGAAGCGGCTCGCCAACATCATGAAGAACATCCACGAGGACTGCTGGAACACCGCCGAGGAGTTCGGCGCCAAGGGCAACTACGTGGTGGGGGCCAACATCGCCGGCTTCATCAAGGTGGCGAAGGCCATGGTCGCCCACGGCCTGGTGTAGCCGCTCCCGGTCTCACCCTCCGGAGGGGGGCGGCGCGTACGCGCGCGCCGCCTCCTCGCCGGAGAGCACCCGCAGCGCCCCGTCGACGAGCGCCTGGAGCTCGTCCTCCCCGGGCAGCACCACCACCGGCGCGATCCACTCCACCCGCCGCCGCACCGGCTCCACCACGGCCGGGTCGTGGGCCATGCCGCCGGTGAGGATCACCGCGTCCACCCGCCCCCCGAGCGCCGCCGCCAGCGCCCCCACCGACTTCGCCACCTGGAGGCACATGGCCTCCACCGCGAGCGCCGCCGCCGCGTCGCCCCCCGCGGCGCGGGCCACCGCCTCGCGGGCGTCGCGGGTTCCGAGGAGCGAGAAGAGCCCGCCGTCGCCGAAGAGCCGGCGGCGCACGGCGTCCCGTCGTGCACCCGGGGTGAAGCACATCTCCACCACCGCGGTCACCGGCACCCCCCCGGCCCGGTCGCCGGCGAAGGGCCCCTCGTCCTGCGGGTTCACCACGTCCACCATGCGCCCGCCGGAGAGCGCCGCCAGCGAGACCCCGCTGCCCAGGTGGGCCACGACGAGGCGCAGCTCCTCCGGCCGCCGCCCCGCCGCGCGCGCGTGGCGCCGGGCCGCGGCCCGGATGTTGAGGGCATGCGTGAAGCTGCGCCGCTCCACCCCGGCGAGGCCGGTGATCCGCGCCTCGGGGGCGAGCTCGTCCACCGAGACCGGGTCCACCGTGAAGGCCGGGCAACCGTGATCGGCGGCCACCGCGAGCGCGACGGGCACGCCCAGGTTCGAGGCGTGCTCTCCCCGCGGGGCCCGGAGCAGCTCGTCGGCCATGGCGGGGCTGGCGAGGAGCGTGCCGGCCGGGACCGGGCCGAGGAGCCCCCCGCGCCCCACCACCGCGTCGAGCCGCTCGCCCCCGGCCGCGCGGGAGACGAAGTCGCGGACCGCCGCGAGCCGCATGGGCAGCTGATCGGCCATGCGCGGCGAGGCGATGGCCGCGGCGTCGTGCCGGAGGGTCTCGACCCGCACCGGGTCGGACCCCCGGAAGAGGCCCAGCTTGGTCGAACCCGTGCCCGGGTTCACCGCGAGCACGAGCGGCGGCGGGCCGGTCACGCCACGCCCTCCGCCGAGAGGATCCCGAGCGCGATGGAGAGGAGCTTGTCGTCGGCCCGCTCCACCCGCGAGGGGATGAGCACCGGCGCGCGAGCCCCCTCGATCACGTGGGCCACCGGCTTCCCCGCCAGCCAGGAGAAGGCCTTCCCGAGGATGTTTCCGGCCTCGATGGTGGGGACGAGCAGCACGTCGGCCCGGCCGGCCAGCGGGTGCGCGATCCCCTTCGCCTTGGCCGCCCAGGGCAGCAGCGCGTTGTCGAGCGCGAGCGGTCCCACCACGTGGCAGCCCGCGATCTCCCCGCGCCCGGCCATCTCGGCGAGCGCGCGGGCGTCCTGGGTGTGGGGCATGGCCGGCGACGGGGTCTCCACCGCGCAGAGCAGCGCCACCACCGGCTTCTCGAAGCCCAGCCGGTGGAAGACCCGGACCGCGTTCTCCAGGATGGCCCGCTTCTCGACGAGGCGCGGGGCCACGTTGACGCCCCCGTCGGTGATGCCGACCAGGCGGCGCGGGGGCGCGGTGGGGTGCTCGCTCACCATCACGTCGGAGAGGATGCGGTCGGTGCGCAGCCCCCGGTCCCGGTCGAGGACCGCCCGGAGCAGGTCGGCGGTGGGGAGTCGCCCCTTGAGGAGGAGCGAGGCCTCCCCGGCCCGGATCCGCTCCACCGCCAGGGCGGCGGCCCGGGCGTCGTCCGGCTCGTGGACGATCTCGTGGTGTGCCGGGTCCTCCTCGAGCTTCCAGAGCCGGTCCACGAGCCCCTCCCGGTCCCCGACGAGGAGCCCCCGGGCGATGCCGCGCCGCCGCCCCTCCACCACCGCTGCGAGCGCCGTGTCGCTCTCGGCCGCGGGCACCGCCACCACGCGCGGACCGAGCGCGCGGGCGCGCTCCACCAGATCGTCGAGGGTCCGGACCGGATCCACCGGCCCGGGTTTGACCACGCCCTCGCCCCTGCCGCCAGCCCTTGCCGCAGGGCCCCCGAAAGGGGAGAATCGCCGACCCATTTCCGGAAGAGGCTCATCGATCGTGCAGACGGCAGCGACGAAGGCGCCCGCTCGCGGGCTGTGGAGCGGCGACGAGGCGGTGGCCATGGCGGCCCTGGACGGCGAGGTGGCGCTCGGCACCGGCTATCCCGGCACCCCCTCCACCGAGATCCTGGAGGCGTTCGCCGCCCTGGGCGGGCGCGCCCAGTGGGCCCCGAACGAGAAGGTGGCGCTCGAGGTGGGCCTGGGCGCGGCCTTCGCCGGCGCTCGCGTGCTCGTCACCATGAAGCACGTGGGGGTGAACGTCGCCGCCGACCCGCTCTTCACCGCGGCCTACACCGGGGTGGACGGCGCGCTGGTGCTGGTCTCGGCCGACGACCCGGGCATGGCCTCCTCGCAGAACGAGCAGGACAACCGGCGCTACGCGGTCGCCGCGGGCATCCCCATGCTCGAGCCGGCGTCGTCCCAGGAGGCCTACGACTTCACCGTGGCGGCGCTCGAGCTCTCCGGGCGCTTCCACATCCCGGTGATCCTGCGCATGACCACCCGGGTCTGCCACTCGAAGTCGGTGGTGGTCCGCCGCGAGCGGCCGCTCCCGCCCGCGCCGCCCCCGCGCTTCGTGCGCGACATCCGCGGGCGGGTCATGGTGCCCGCCTTCGCGCGGCCGGCCCACCGGAAGCTGCGCGAGAAGCTCACCGCCATCCAGGACTGGGCCGAGACCTCGACCCTCAACCGGGTCCACGCGGGCAGCCCGGCGCTCGGCATCGTGGTGAACGGCATCTCCTTCCAGCATGTGCGCGAGGCCGCCCCGGAGGCCAGCGTCTTCCAGCTCGGGGTGGTCCATCCCCTCCCCCTCGAGGCGCTGCGCCGCTTCGCGGCCGGCGTGGAACGCTGCGTGGTGATCGAGGAGGGCGACCCGGTCGTCGCCGACGCGCTCTCCGCCGCCGGGATCCGGGTGGAGGGCAAGCCGGAGATGTACCGCTTCGGCGAGCTCTCGGTGTCCCGGGTGCGGCGCATCCTCGCGGGCGACGTCTCGCCCGAGCCGCCGCCGGCGCGGCAGAAGCCGCCCGAGCTCTGCGAGGCCTGCCCCTACCACCCGGTCTACGGGACGCTCCAGCGCATGGGCTGCATCGTGGCCGGGGACATCGGCTGCTACACGCTGGGCGTGATGGAGCCCTACCAGGCCATGGACACCTGCGTCGCCATGGGGGCCTCGGTCGGGGTGGGGCTCGGGCTGCGCCACGTGCTGCCGGAGGAGCAGGCCCGCAAGGTGGTCTCCATCATCGGCGACTCCACCTTCATCCATTCCGGGCTGAACGGGCTCGTGGAGATGGTGTACAACCCGCCCGCGACCGGCCACGTGCTCATCGTGCTCGACAACGGGACCACCGCCATGACCGGGCAGCAGGAGCACCCGGGCACCGGCCGCACGCTCGAGCACGAGGCCACCGGCCACGTCTCCATCGAGGGCATGGCCCGGGCGGCCGGCGTGCAGAACGTCGACGTGGTCGACCCGGTGAAGGACCCGAAGGGCTTCGAGGAGCTGCTCTCCCGGCGCCTCGCCGGCAACGACCTCTCGGTCATCGTCGCGCGCCGCCCCTGCATCCTGGCCGCGGCCGACATCCGCCACTACGAGAAGCTCAACTCGGAGAAGGCGGCCGCCGCCGCCGCGCCCCCCTGCGCCGCCTGCGGGAGCCCCGATGCCGCATAGGGTGGTGAACGTGGTCTTCGCCGGCCTGGGCGGCCAGGGCGTCATCAAGGCCTCCGACGTCCTGGCCGACGCGGCCTTCCGCGCCGGGCACGACGTGAAGAAGGCCGAGATCCACGGCATGAGCCAGCGCGGGGGGTCGGTCACCTCCGACGTCCGCTTCGGTCCCGCGGTCCACTCCCCCATGATCCCGGACGGCCACGCCGACTTCCTGGTCGTGCTCGCGCCCACCCAGGTGGAGAACAACCTCCACCAGCTCCGGGAGACCGGCGTGCTCTTCCCCCCGGACCTCGTGCCCGACGCGGCGCTGCGCAACAAGCGCAGCCTGAACGTGGCGCTCCTCGGCGCGCTCTCCTTCCACCTCGACATCTCCGACGAGCACTGGCGGGAGGCCATCTCGGCCTCGCTGCCGGAGCGCCTGCTCGCGGTGAACCTGGAGGCCTTCGAGGCCGGTCGCGCCGCCGAGCGCGCCCGCGCCGCCGGAAAGGGAACCCATGGCCACGCCTGACGCGGCCCGCCGCTTCCACCCGGCGAGCGCCCCCGACTACGTCCCCGCCGAGCAGCTGCGCGACCTGCAGCTCGAGAGGCTGGCGCGCATCGTGCGCCGCGCCTACGACCGGGTCCCGCTCTACCGCACCCGCTGCCAGGAGCGGCAGGCCCGGCCGGACGACCTGCGCTCCCTCGAGGACCTGGCCCGCTTCCCCTTCACGCTGAAGACCGACCTGCGCGACACCTACCCGTTCGGCCTCTTCGCCTCGCCCATGGAGGAGATCGTGCGCCTGCACGCCTCCTCCGGCACCACCGGGAAGCCCACCGTGGTGGCCTACACCCAGTCCGACCTCGACGTCTGGACCGAGGTGATGGTGCGCAGCTTCGCCGCCTGCGGTCTCCACCGCGGCGACGTGGTGCAGAACGCCTACGGCTACGGCCTCTTCACCGGCGGCCTGGGGGCGCACTACGGGGCCGAGGCGCTCGGGGCCACCGTCATCCCCATTTCCGGCGGCAACACCGACCGCCAGATCATGGTCCTGCAGGACTTCGGGGTCACCGCCATCTGCTGCACGCCGAGCTACTTCCTGCACCTCACCGAGCGGGCCCGGGAGCTCGGCGCCGACTTCTCCCGGCTGCGCGCCGGCATCTTCGGGGCCGAGCCCTGGAGCGAGGCCATGCGCCGCCGCATCCAGGCCGACACCGGGGTCTCGGCCTACGACATCTACGGCCTCTCCGAGATCATCGGGCCGGGCGTGGGCATCGAGTGCTTCGCCCAGTCGGGCCTGCACGTCTTCGAGGACCACTTCTACCCGGAGATCGTCGACCCGGCCTCGGGCGAGGTGCTCCCCGACGGCGCCGAGGGGGAGCTCGTGCTCACCACCCTCTCCAAGGACGCCATGCCCATGATCCGCTACCGGACGCGGGACGTGACCTCCATCCTGCCCGAGCCCTGCGCCTGCGGGCGCACCATCCGCCGCATCCGCCGCATCGGCCGCCGCTCCGACGACATGTTCATCATCCGCGGCGTGAACGTCTTCCCCAGCCAGGTGGAGACGGCGCTGCTCGCCGTGGAGGGCACGCTGCCGCACTACCAGATCGTGCTCACCCGCGAGAAGGGGCTCGACGAGATGGAGGTGAAGGTCGAGGTGACCCCCGAGGTCTTCTCCGACCAGATCCGCGCGCTGGAGGCCCTGCAGCACAAGCTGGAGCAGTCGCTCGACCACACCCTGGGCATCCGCGCCCGCGTCACGCTGGTCGGCCCGCGCACCATCCAGCGCTCCGAGGGCAAGGCCCGGCGGGTCGAGGACAAGCGGCAGATCTGACGCACCGGAGGAACGCACATGAAGCTCCGACAGCTGTCGCTCTTCCTGGAGAACCGCCCCGGCGCGCTGCGCCTGCCCTGCCAGGTGCTGGGCCAGGCCGGGATCGACATCCTCACCCTGTCGCTCGCCGACACCCAGCAGTTCGGCATCCTCCGCGTCGTCGTGAAGGACGACGTGCGGGCCCGCAAGGTGCTCGAGGACGCCGGCTGCGTGGTGAAGGTCACCGACGTGCTGGCCGTCGAGGTCCCCGACCGGGCCGGTGGCCTGGCCGACATGCTGGGCGCGTTCGAGGGAACCGGGCTCTCCATCGAGTACATCTACCCGCTCGTCGCCGGCCACCGCGGCAAGACCGCGGTGCTCATCCTCCGGGTCGAGGACCCGGAGCGGGCGGCGGCGCTCCTCGGCGGCCGGCGGATCCGCGTGCTCACCCGCGAGGAAGCCTTCACCGCCGTCGGGGCCTGACCGGTCCGGATGTCCGACCCCGTCGAGAGCCGCGCCTGGGACCCGGCCGAGCTGCTCCCCCGGGAGCGGCTCCTCGCGCTGCAGCTCGAGCGGCTGCGCGAGACGCTCGCGCGCGTGTCCGGCACCCCCTTCTACGGCCGGGTCCTGCGCGAGGCCGGGGTGGCGGCCGGCGACGTGCGCGGGCTCGACGACCTGCGGCGGCTCCCCGTCACCACCAAGGACGACCTCCGGGCGCACTACCCGCTCGGGCTCCTCGCCGTGCCGCGCGCCGAGGTGGCCCGCATCCACGGGTCCTCCGGGACCACCGGCAAGCCCACCTTCGTCGCCTACACCCGGGGTGACCTGGACCGCTGGTCCGGCCTGTGCGCCCGCTTCCTCTTCTCGGGAGGGCTCCGTCCGGAGCACCTCGTCCACGTGGCCTTCGGCTACGGCCTCTTCACCGGCGGGTTCGGGCTGCACCAGGGCATCGAGCGGGTGGGCGCCGGCATCGTCCCGGTGGCCGGCGGCAACACCCCGCGCCAGGTGATGCTGCTTTCCGACCTGCGCCCGGACGTGCTCGTCTGCACGCCGAGCTACGCGCTCCACATCGCCGAGGTGGCCCGCACCGGCGGGGTGGACCCGCGCGGCCTCGGCCTCTCGATCGGCCACTTCGGCGGCGAGCCCTGGACCGAGGAGATGCGGGTCGAGATCGAGCGCGAGCTCGGCATCCGGGCCTTCAACAACTACGGCCTCTCCGAGGTCATCGGCCCGGGCGTCTCCGGCGAGTGCCCGGCGCGGCGCGGCATGCACGTGGCCGAGGACCACTTCGTGGTGGAGTGCCTGGACCCGGGCACGCTCGAGCCGGTGCCGGACGGCACGGTGGGCGAGCTGGTCTTCACGAGCCTCACCAAGGAGGCCATGCCGGTCTTGCGCTACCGCACCCGCGACCTGGCCTCGCTCGACCGCTCGCCCTGCCCCTGCGGCCGGACCGGGGCCCGCATGAGCCGGGTGGTGGGCCGCTCCGACGACATGTTCATCGTGCGCGGGGTGAACGTCTTCCCCTCCCAGATCGAGGAGGCCCTGCTCCGGGTGGAGGGGGCCGCGCCCCACTACGTGATCGAGATCGCGCGCCCCGGGACCCTCGACGAGGCGGTGGTCCGGGTGGAGATCCGCCCCCGCGACTTCTCCGACGAGATGCGCCAGATGGTGGCGCTCCGCGACCGGATCGACCACGAGATCCACTCCATCACCGGCATCCGCATGACGGTGGAGCTCGTGGCCCCCCACGCGCTGGAGCGCAGCGAGGGGAAGGCGCGGCGCGTCATCGACCACCGGCGCTCCGCGGCCGCGTCCTGAAGGACCCCGCCGCGGGGGCTCCGGCACCTCCCTGCTGCGGAGGCACCTCCCGATCGGGTATCCTGCCGGGTCCCGCCTTCCACCGCAGCCGGAGGATCCATGCGCCTCACCCGCGTCGCCGCCGCCGTCCTCTCCACCCTGGCGCTCGCCTCGACCGCTGCCGCCGCCGAGGAGCTCAAGATCGGCGCGCTGCTCGCGGTCACCGGCCCGGCCGCCTTCCTGGGCGCCCCGGAGGCCCGCACGCTGGAGATGCTCGCCGACCAGGCGAACGCGAAGGGCGGCGTGGCCGGACACCGGGTGCGGCTCATCGTGAAGGACACCGGCGGCTCGCCGGAGAAGGCGGTCTCCTTCGCGCGGCAGCTCATCGACGAGGAGAAGGTGTTCGCCATCCTCGGCCCCTCCACGTCGGGCGAGACCATGGCGGTGAAGGCCATCGCCGAGGAGGGCAGGACGCTGCTCGTCTCGCTCGCCGCCGCCGAGGTGATCGTGAACCCGGTGGCCGCCCACGTCTTCAAGACCGCCCAGAAGGACAGCCACGCGGCGGCGCTCGTCTTCCAGGACATGAAGCGGCGCGGGATCACCCGCATCGCGGTCTTCTCCTCCAACACCGGCTTCGGCAAGGCCGGCAAGGAGCAGATCGCGAAGCTCGCCCCCGAGTACGGGATCCAGGTGGTGCTCGACGAGGTCTACGACAAGGCCGCCACCGACCTCTCGGCGGAGGCCACCAAGCTGAAGGGCTCGAACGCGCAGGCCGTGCTCAACTGGTCCATCGAGCCGGCCCAGTCGATCCTGGTGAAGAACATCCGCCAGCTCGGGGTCACCCTGCCCATCTACCAGAGCCACGGGTTCGGCAACCTGGCCTACGCCAGGGCCGCCGGCCCGGCCGCCGAGGGCGTGATCTTCCCGCTCGGCAAGCTCGCCGTGGCCGACGCGCTCCCGGCGAGCGATCCCCAGAAGGCGGTGCTCGTCGCCTACCGCGACGCCTACCAGAAGCGCTTCGGCGAGGAGGTGAGCGGCTTCGGCGGGTACGCCTGGGACGCCTTCCAGCTCGTGGCCGCGGCGGTGGAGAAGGTGGGGCTCGACCGGGCCCGGGTGCGCGCGACGCTGGAGGGAACCCAGGGCTTCGTGGGGCAGAGCGGGATCTTCCGCTTCTCGCCCGCCGACCACAACGGGCTCGGCATCGACTCCTTCGTGATGCTCACCGTGAAGGACGGGAAGTTCGTCCCGATGTCGAAGTGAGGGCCGCCGCCATGACCCGCGCCACCCGCATCCTCGCCCTCCTCGCCGCGGTGCTCCCCGCCGCTCTCCCCGCCGCCGCGTGGGCCGCGCCCGAGCCCATCAAGATCGGCGCGCTCCTCGCCGTGACCGGCCCGGCCGCCTTCCTGGGGGCCCCGGAGGCCCGCACGCTCGAGATGCTGGTCCAGGAGCGCAACGCCCGCGGCGGCATCGGGGGCCGGCCCATCCAGCTCGTGCTGAAGGACACCGGCGCCAGCCCGGAGAAGGCGGTCTCCTTCGCGAAGCAGCTCGTCGAGGAGGAGCGGGTCTTCGCCATCCTGGGGCCGTCCACCTCCGGCGAGTCGATGGCGGTGAAGGCCATCGCCGAGGAGGGGAAGACGCTCCTGCTCTCCATGGCGGCCGCCGAGGCCATCGTGAACCCGGTCCTGCCCCACGTCTTCAAGGTGGCCCCCCGCGACAGCTACGCGGTGGAGGTGATCTTCCAGCGCATGCGGAAGATGGGCATCACCCGCATCGGGTTCCTCTCCTCCAACACCGGCTTCGGCAAGGGGGGCAAGGAGCAGGTGGAGAAGCTCGCCCCGCAGTACGGCATCACGCTCGCGGTGAACGACGTCTACGACAAGGCCGCCACCGACCTCACCGCCGAGGTGACCAAGCTGAAGGCGGCCGGGGTCCAGGCGGTGCTCAACTGGTCCATCGAGCCGGCCCAGTCCATCGTGGTGAAGAACGTGCGCCAGCTCGGCCTCGCCGTGCCCATCTTCCAGAGCCACGGGTTCGCGAACCTCCAGTACGTGAAGGCCGCCGGCAGCGCCGCCGAAGGGGTGATCTTCCCCGCCAGCCGGATCGTGGTGGCCTCCGAGCTGCCCGCCGGCAATCCGCAGAAGCCGGTGGTGGAGGCCTACCGCAAGGCCTACGAGGCCCGCTTCGGCGAGGACGTCTCCACCTTCGGCGGCCACGCCTGGGACTCCTTCGGCCTGCTCGTGCAGGCCATCGAGCAGGCCGGGCCGGACCGGGTGAAGGTCCGCGCCGCGCTGGAGGGCACGAAGGGCTGGGTGGGCACGGCGGGCGTCTTCACCTTCTCCCCCACCGACCACAACGGCCTCGACGTCTCCGCCTTCGAGCTCTGCACGGTCCGGAACGGCCGCTTCGCCCCGCTGGGGAACTGAAGGCCGCGCCGGAGCACCCGCCGGGATGACCCTCGACCTCGCGCTCCAGTACCTGGTCGCCGGGCTCACCTACGGGGCCATCTACGCCGTCGTCGCCATCGGCTTCAACATCGTCTACAGCGCCACCGGCATCGTGAACTTCGCCCAGGGCGAGTTCGTCATGCTGGGCGGCATGATCGCGGTGCAGCTCTCCCCGCGGGTCCCGCTCCCGGTCGCGGTGCTGCTCGCGGTGGCCGCCACCGCCGCGGTGGGCGCGCTCGTCGAGGTGGCCTTCCTGCGCTGGCTCGGGCGTCCCACCGTGCTGCGCATGGTGATCATCACCATCGGCGTCTCGATCCTGCTGCGCGAGGGGGCGCTCTTCCTGTGGGGCGAGGGGGTGCGCTCGCTCCCCTACTTCACCGGCGACGAGGTCTCGGCGGTGGACCTGGCCGGGGCGCGCGTCTCGCCCCAGGTGTTCTGGGTGCTCGGCACGGTCGGGCTCACGGTGGCCCTGCTCGAGTGGTTCTACCGGCGCACGCTCCTCGGCTGGGAGATGCAGGCCTGCGCCGCCAACCGGGACGCGGCCGCCATCTGCGGCGTGCCGGTGCGGCGCCTCGTCACCCTCTCCTTCGCGCTGGCGGCGGCCATCGGCGCCCTGGCCGGCGCGGTGGTGTCGCCCATCACCTACACCTCCTACGCCGTGGGCGGCCCGCTCGCCATCAAGGGCTTCACCGTCGCCATCCTGGGCGGGCTTGGCAACTCCGGCGGCGCGGTGGCGGCGGGGCTCTCGCTCGGGGTGGTCGAGTCGTTCGCGGTCTCGGTGCTGCCGGCCGCCTACAAGGACGTGGTCACGCTCACCCTGCTGCTCGCCGTCCTGGTGGTCCGGCCGAGCGGGCTCTTCGCGAGCGGCGAGGCCGCCCGGCTGAAGGAGTTCTAGGCGATGCGGCGCCCCCTCCCCGCCCTCGCCCGCGTGGCGCTCCTCGCCGTC
>JBBIOL010000002.1:0-74079 GCA_037443385.1 Anaeromyxobacteraceae bacterium | reverse complement strand
CTAGGCGATGCGGCGCCCCCTCCCCGCCCTCGCCCGCGTGGCGCTCCTCGCCGTCCTGGTGGTGGCGGTCCAGCTCCTCGCGCAGGCGGGTGGCAAGGCCTTCTACCTGACCCAGCTCACCATGACCGCGTACTACGCGCTCGTGGTGGTGGGGCTGTCGCTCCTCATGGGATACGCGGGGCAGATCTCGCTCGGCCAGGCCGGCTTCCTCACCATCGGCGGCTACGTGGCCGCCTTCCTCTCCACCATCGACCTCTCGGCGCACCGCGCGAGGGCGGTGGTGACGTTCCTCGCCCGCTCCGGCGTGCTGGTGTCGCGCCCCGACCTCTACGGCGGCGACGTCCTGGGCGTGAACCCCTGGGCGGGGCTCGTGCTGGGCGTGGCGCTCGCCTGCACGGTGGCCTTCGCGGTGGGGGTGCCGGTGCTCCGCCTGCGCGGCCACTACCTGGCCATGGCCACGCTGGCCTTCGGGACCATCGTCTCGGCGGTGGTGGTGGGCACCCAGCGGCTGGGCGCGGCCGACGGCATCTCCGGCGTACCTCCCTTCCCGGTCCTCCCCGGGGTGCGGGTGGGCGGGTCCTCCGGCGACCGGGTGGTGAACTACTACCTGGCCTGGGGGCTGGTCGGGCTCGCCATGCTGCTGCTCGGCAACCTGGTCCGCTCCCGGACCGGCCGGGCCCTGCGGGCCATCCACGGCGCCGAGGACGCGGCGCGGGCCATGGGCGTGGACGCGGCGCGGCTCAAGGTGCGCGTCTTCGTGCTGGCGGCCGGTCTGGCGGCCGCGGCGGGCGTGCTCCTCACCCACTACGTCGGCGGCATCGGACCCTCCGAGGCCTCGGTGATGAAGTCGGTGCGCTACGTGGCCATGGTGGCGGTGGGCGGGATGGGCAGCCTCTGGGGCGCGCTCGCGGCCGCCTCGGTGCTCGAGTTCCTCTCGCTCCGCGGCGTCTTCGGTGCCCACGACGACGCCGTCTTCGGGGCCATCCTGCTCGTCGTCATGCTCTTCGCGCCCGACGGCGTCGGGAGCGTCCGGGCCCGGGTCGCCGGGCTCCGGCTGCGGCGCGCGGGCCGGGGCGAGGAGGGCGCGTGACCCTCCTCGAGGTGAGCGGCGTCTCGAAGCGGTTCGGCGGCGTGCAGGCCGTGAAGGGGGTCTCCTTCCGGGTCCGCCAGGGGGTGGTGAAGGCGGTCATCGGGCCGAACGGCGCCGGGAAGACCACGCTCTTCGACCTGCTCTCCGGGTTCCGCGCCCCCGACCAGGGGACCATCCGCTTCCGCGGCGCCGACGTGCACGGCAAGGCCCCGCACCAGGTGGCGGCGCTGGGCATCTCGCGCACCTTCCAGAACCTGAAATTGTTCGGCCACATGACCGCGCTCGAGAACGTGATGGTGGGGCGCCACGTGCGCAGCCGGTCCGGGATGCTCGCCGGCATGCTGCTGCCGCCCTCGGCGCGGCGCGAGGAGCGGGAGATCGAGGAGCGGGCCCGTGCCGAGATGCGCTTCCTGGGCGTGGAGGGGCTGGCGCTCTCCCCGGCCGGCAGCCTGGCCTACGGCCAGCAGCGGGCGGTGGAGCTGGCCCGCGCGCTCTCGGCCGACCCGGAGCTGCTGCTCCTCGACGAGCCGGCCGCCGGCCTCAACATGCGCGAGACCGCCGAGCTCTCCGAGCAGGTGCTGCGCATCCGGGACCGGGGCGTGACCGTGCTGCTCGTCGAGCACGACATGTCCCTCGTCATGCGCATCTCCGACGAGGTGGCCGTGCTCTGCTTCGGCGAGAAGATCGCCGACGCCGACCCGCGCTCGGTGCAGCGCAACCCGGAGGTCGTCCGGGTCTACCTCGGGGACGAGTGAGGCGAACGGTGCTCCGCGTCCGCAACCTCGACGTCTCCTACGGCCCGGTGGCCGCGCTCCGGCGGGTCTCCCTGCACGTGAACCCGGGCGAGATCGCCACCATCATCGGCGCCAACGGGGCCGGGAAGAGCACGCTGCTCCGCACCATCGCCGGGCTCGTGCCGGCCCGCGGCGGCGAGGTCCTCTTCCGCGGCGACGCGGTGCGGGGGGAGCGCCCGGAGCGGATGGTGGCCCGCGGGTGCTCGCTCGTGCCGGAGGGGCGCCAGGTCTTCGCCACCCTCCCGGTCCGCGAGAACCTGCTCATCGGCGGGTCGGTGCGGGTGCGGCGCGGGCTCCGGCGCGAGGTGGAGTCGGACCTCGAGAATATCTACCGGCTCTTCCCCCGGCTCCAGGAGCGGGAGCGGCAGCTCGCCGGCACGCTCTCCGGCGGGGAGCAGCAGATGCTCGCCATCGGCCGCGCGCTCATGGCCCGGCCGGTGCTGGTCATGCTCGACGAGCCCTCCATGGGGCTCGCCCCGCTGGTGGTGAAGGACATCCTCGCCACGGTGGAGCGCATCGCCGCGGGCGGCACCACCGTGCTCCTCGTGGAGCAGAACGCCCGCAGCGCGCTGCGCGTGGCCCGGCGCGGCTACGTGCTCGAGAACGGGCGGGTGGTGATGGAGGGTTCCTCCGAGGAGCTGCTGGGGAACCGGGACGTGCAGCGGGCCTACCTGGGCAGCGAGGTGATCCCATGAACGGGCAGCCGGAGCGCGAGGTGACGGATCGCGAGACCATGAGCCGCGACGAGCTGGAGCAGCTGCAGCTGGAGCGGCTCGAGGTCACCCTCAACCGGGCGCAGCGCAGCGTCCCCTTCTACCGCCGGCGGCTGGCCGAGGCGGGCGTGGACGCGGACGGGGTGCGCTCGCTCGCCGACCTGCGCCGGCTGCCGCTCACCGAGAAGCACGACCTGCGCGACAACCACCCGTACGGCATGTTCGCGGTCCCGCTTCGCGACGTGGTCCGCATCCACGCGTCGTCGGGGACCACCGGGCTCGCCACCGCGGTGGGCTACACCCGCAACGACCTGCGCACCTGGTCGGAGCTCGTGGCGCGGGTGCTCGTCATGGGGGGCGTGGGCAAGGACGACGTGGTGCAGGTGGCCTTCGACTACGGCCTCTTCACCGGCGCCTTCGGCTTCCACCAGGGCGCGGAGCGGCTCGGCGCGTCGGTCATCCCGGTCTCGGCCGCGAGCGCGCGCCGGCAGGTCTCGATCCTGAAGGACTACCGCAGCACCGCGCTCGTCTGCACCCCGAGCCACGCGCTGGCGCTCGCCGACGCGGCCCGGGAGTCGGGGCTCCGTCCCGGCGACCTCTCGCTGCGCTTCGGGCTCTTCGGGGCCGAGCCCTGGAGCGAGTCCATGCGCACCGAGCTCCAGGCCGGCCTGAAGCTCGTGGCCACAGACAACTACGGCCTCTCCGAGGTGGGCGGGCCGGGCCTCGCCGGGGAGTGCCTGGAGCGCCGGGGACTCCACGTGGCCGAGGACCACTTCCTCGTCGAGGTGGTGGACCCGGAGACCCTCGGGCCGGTCCCGGACGGGACGGTGGGCGAGCTCGTGGTCACCACGCTCACCCGCGAGGCCATGCCCATCCTGCGCTTCCGCACCCGCGACCTCGCCTCCATCACCCGGACGCCCTGCGCCTGCGGGCGGACGCTCTCCCGCATCAGCCGGGTGAAGGGGCGCACCGACGACCTCCTCATCGTGAAGGGGGCGCGGGTCTTTCCCTCCGAGATCGAGGCGGTGCTGCTCGAGGTGGAGGGCACCTCCCCGCACTACGAGATCGAGCTCTCCCGGCGGGACGGCCGGGACGAGGCCCTCGTCCGGGTCGAGTCGGACGCCCCGGGCGAGACGTCGCTCCGGGGCGCCGTGGAGCGGAGGCTCGCCGCGGCGCTCGGGGTCACGGTGGCGGTGGAGCTCGTGCCCCCGCGGACCCTCCCCCGGTCGGACGGGAAGGCCCGCCGCGTGATCGACCGGCGCGGTCGCGCATAGCCGATTGACGCAGCGCGCCGGATGACGCGCCCCGCCGTCGGATTTGCGCCCGCAGGCCCTGTCGTCGCCTTGACAGGCACCCCTTCCGCGACAAACAACAAGCGCTTACGCGTCGCGCCCGGGGTGCGACGCGCCCGGTTCACCTACAGTAATGGAGGCCGCATGACGCTTCGCCACCTCGCGCCCGCGCCGCTGCTCGCGGTCGCGGTCCTCGCCTGCACGCCTTCGGTACCGTCGAATCCCAACGGGGCACCGGGCAACCCGGTCGTGACGGCCCAGTTCGACCCGTCCACGGGGACCATCCCGCTGCCGAACTCGCTCGCCATCAGCCCGGAGCTGAACCCGAACCTGCTCGCCCCGCGGAACGCGCAGGAGGAGCTCCTCGCCTACTTCATGAACCAGAAGGGCTTCCCGCCCGACCAGGTCCTGCCGCTCAGCTTCCCCATCGCCTCGCTGACGGTGAACGGCCCGGGCGACGTGACGAGCGCGGCGCCGGACCTCGACATGGCCACCGTCGTGCCCTGCACCGGCGCGCAGGCCCCGGGCGGCTGCAACCTCTTCGTCTTCGACGCCTTCGGCACCCCCGGCGCGCAGTACCCGGCCGTCACCGTGGCCTACGCGAAGGGCACCACGGGCGGCTCGCTCTCGGTCACCCCGGGCGCCGCCGGCGCGCCAGCCACCTGGAGGCCGGGCGCGCTCTACTTCTACGCGCTGCGCGGCGGCCAGGGCGGGATCCGGGCCGTGGGCGGCGCGCCGCTGCAGCCCTCGTCCACCACCTACACGCTCATCTACGGGCAGCCCTCCGACTTCACCTGCCCCTCCACCTCGCCCGACTGCGCGCTGAAGACCCTGAAGACGCTGCAGACCCAGTACCAGCCGGTCTTCGCCACCATCGAGAACAAGGGCTTCCCGATCGACGAGACGGTGGTGGTGGGTACCTTCTCGGTGGCCCCGGCGACGACGTGGGTGGTGGCCGATCCCACCTCCGGGGTCGTGCCCATCCCCTCCAACTTCATGCTCGACCCGACCACCAACAAGGTCTCCGCCGCGGCCGCGGCCGCCTTCGGGCTCCCGCCGCTCTCCTCGCTGGACGGCTTCAGCACGACCGCCATGGACATCGCGCAGACCTCCGGTCCCATCCAGGCCGGCACGGTGCGCAGCTCCACCGGGAAGGGGGTCTACCTGTACGAGGTGCGCAGCCCGGCCCCGATCGAGGTGAACACGGTCTACTTCGAGCCGCCCCCCATCACGCTCGACCCGAGCACCGGCCACCCCTGCGTGCCGGTGAACGCCCAGGGCGACTTCGGCCCGACCTGCCTCTCCACGGTCATCGGCATCCAGCCGGCGCTCACCCTGCCCACCGCCGCCGGGCCGGCCGCGCTGCCGCCGCTCAAGGAGAGCACCTCGTACGCCGTGCTGGTGACGAACAAGGTGAAGGACGCCGACGGCCTGCCGATGTCCAACACCACGCTCGGCCAGATGCTGCTCTTCACCCACCCGCTCTGCACCCCCTCCCCCGGATGTGCCGCCTCTCCCGGCACGGCCACCTCCGAGGTTCCCGGGGTCTCCGGCGCGCAGGCCGCGCTCCTCGAGCAGATGCGGCTCGCGCTCCAGCCGGTGGTCTCGCAGCTCGCCACCGATCACGGCGTGGCCCGGGCCGACATCGTGATGCCCTACGTGTTCCGCACCCAGTCCATCACCTCCGACGCCCTGCAGCTCGGGGCCGGCCCGTACGCCAAGCTGCCCGGGACGAACAACGACGCCTTCCCCGACGCGCCGTACTTCAACGCCACGAACCCCGCCGACCCGCTCAACCCGAGGCCGGTCACCCCGGCCGCCATGGCGGCGAAGTGGGGCGTCCCGCCCGAGCTCCTCTCCGCCGGGATCGCCACCTTCGTCGAGGCGAACGTCGTCACCTTCGACAAGCTCGACCCGGCCACGGGCGCCTTCAACCCCGTCCCGGCCGCGGGCACGCTCGCCCCGTTGCCCACAATCGTCGCCGTCCCGTCCACGCCCCCGCCCGCCGGTGGCTGGCCGCTCGTGGTCTTCCATCACGGGCTCGGGCGCAGCCGCGGCGACGCGCTCTTCATCGCCGGTGCCCTCGCCGGCAACGGCATGGTGGTGGCCGCCATCGACGCCGCCAAGCACGGCGCCCGCGCCTGGTGCGTGAAGAACACCTCCACCGGCGTGTCCACCGGCTGCGGCACCGGCTCCACCTGCGACACCACGGTCTTCGCCGGGCAGCAGGGTGATCCGGCCACGGCCCGGCCGGGCCTGTGCACGGACGGGAACCTCCTGCTCCGCCCCATCGGCTGCAACCCCGCCGTCACGCCCACCTGCTGGGACGGCACGGGGGGCAACTCGGCCACCTCCGGCGCCTTCCTCATCTCGGCCAACTTCTTCCGCAGCCGCGACACGGTCCGGCAGGACATCCTCGACCAGTCCATGCTGGTGCGGGTGCTCACCGCCGACAACGGCCAGGCGGTGCTGAAGGCCGCCTCCGGCCTCGCCGCCTTCGCCATCGACCGCACCAAGGTCTACTTCGTCGGCCAGTCGCTCGGCAGCATCGAGGGCACCATCGACCTCGCGGCGAACCCGCGCTTCTCGAAGGCGGTGCTCTCGGTGGGCGGCGGCACCATCATCGACATCCTCACCACCTCGCCCGACCCCGGGGTGGGAGGGGCCTTCCAGGCCGCGCTGGCCTCGATCGGCATCCTGCCCGGGACGCAGGAGTACCTGCTCTTCCTCATCGCATCGAAGTGGGTCCTCGACCCGGCCGACCCGGTCAACTTCGCGCTCAACGTCCGGCTCTCCCCGCTCCCGAACCTCCTCGTCGACCCCACCGGCGGCACGCCCCAGTCCCCGAAGGCGGTGCTGGGCCAGGCGGCCCTCTGCGACACGGTAGTCCCGAACCCGACGAACGAGCTGCTCTACGGGAACATGGGCGCCCTGCCCATCAATCCCGCCGCGACGGTCACCGTTCCCGGCCTGCAGTGGTTCATGAAGGGGGCGGGAGCCTCCTGCCCCACCGACGGCGTGGCCCACGGGTTCCTGCTCGACTGGACGGTGCCGGCGCTCGCCGCCGCCGCCCAGGAGAACGTGGCCTCGTTCCTGCTCGGCGGCGCCATCTCCCCCACCCCCGTCGTCGTCCCGTGAGGAAAGCCATGCGCAAGATCCTCCTCGCCCTGCTCCTCCTCCCGGCCGTCGCCAGCGCGGGCGGCTACTCCATCCCCAACGTCGTCTCCCGCGACCTCGCCATGAGCGACTCGCTGGTGGCCGACCAGACCGGCTCGGGCGCCGTCTACCGCAACCCGGCGGCGCTCGCGAGGCTCTCCGGGCTCGATCTCACCCTCTCGCTCGGGCTCATCGGGAACGGGTCCACCTGGACGAACACCACCACCTACTTCCCGTCCCCCACCTCCACCGACCTGCACCTCGTCCCGCCGGTGGCGCTCTTCGCCTCCTGGTCCGGCAAGATCTCCGGGCACGGCTGGGGCGTGGGCATCGGATTCAACGTGCCGGGCGGCGGCAACGTCTTCTGGCCGGACGGCTGGGCCGGGCGCCATGCCATCCTCTCCGTCGACCGGAAGCTCTACGCCGGCTACGTCTCGGTGGGCGTCGAGATCATCCCGCAGATCCGCGTGGGCGGTGGCTTCATCTACTACTACGCCACCGAGAAGCTCACCGTGGACAAGGCGCTCCCCGGCGGCAGCGACGGCCTCGTGACGCTTGCCGACTCGGGCGGCGCGCCGAGCTGGGACGCCGCCATCGAGATCCAGCCCCTGCTCGATCTGCCGCTGCGCATCGGGCTCGACTACAAGCAGCAGGCCTTCATGAACCTGAAGGGGCCGGCCAACTTCGCCTTCCCGCCGGCCTTCGCCGCCACCTACCCGAACCAGGACTTCACCCACACGCTGCCCTACCCGAGCACGTTCAACGTGGGCGTGGCCTGGCGTCCCATCCCGGCCGTGGACGTCACCGCCGGCTACACCTACGAGCGATACAGCGCCTACGTCTCCGACACCTTCGTCGGCCAGACCATCGACCCCTCCACCGGCCTCCCGCTCGAGCTCTCGGTGTGGCGCAACTACAGCGACGCCAGCATCTTCCGCCTGGGCGTGGCCTGGCAGGTGCTCCCGGCGCTCGAGCTGCGCGCCGGCGGACTCTACGACCAGTCGGGCGTGAACCCGTCCTACTTCAACCCGTCCTTGCCCGACGCCAAGGCCTGGGCCGGCTCGCTGGGCCTGGGCTGGGAGGTGCTGAAGGACCTCACGCTGAGCGCGTCCTTCTTCAACGCCTGGTTCACGACGCTCGACTCGGTCCCGGCGGCGAGCACGGCCACGCTCGACAACGCGTCCTCCTTCCCCGGCCAGTACAAGAGCTGGGCCTGGGTGGCGAGCCTGGGCGTCAACTGGAAGTGGGATCCGCAGGCGTCGAAGGCGCCCCCGGCGAAGACGAACTGATCGGCCCTCGCGGCCGGCGGCACGGGCGGGCGCGTCCTCCGGGGCGCGCCCGTCGCCGTTCCGGGAGCCGGCCCGGGACGGTCAGGGGAAGCAGTAGCCGGCCGGCAGGAGCGGCGCGCCGGCCACCTGGGCCTCGAGCGCCGACACCCAGAGCTGGATCCACTCGCCCGCCGAGGCGGGCGTCTCGTCGGGCGCGTTGATGTGCCGGACGATCTCGAGGACCGTGCCGCCGCCGGCGGCCGGCGTCGCCACGATCGACTCGCGCATGAGCGCGACGTAGGCGGTGCCCTCCACCTTCTGCGCCTTGATGTTCACCCCGCGTACGGCACCGCCGGCGTCCCGGGTGGTGGCGCCGCGCCAGTCGACCTGGAACCAGTTGCTCCGTCCCAGCTCGCCGAAGTCGTTCGGGATCTCTTTCACGCCGTAGGAGAGCTCGTAGCCGGGCTCGGGCCGGTCGACGGGCTGGCAGTCCACCGTCGGCGTGTCCGGGTAGACCGCCACGAGCACGCCCGGGCGCCACTGGACCGCCGCCCAGACGTCGGCGACCGACGCGGCGAGGAGCACCCGTCCGTGGGCCCAGGCGTAGGACGGCGTGGTCCCGCTGCCGATGCGGGAGCCGGTGACGAGGGCGACCTCCCCGGGTACGGAGGGAACGTCCGGCCACTCGCCCGGCGCGTCGGACGGCACCTCCCAGGGCGCGACCCCGGCCGTGAAGTCGGTCGACTCCTTGGCGCAGGCGGAGGCGAGGATCGACGCGACGGCGGCGAGCGCGAGCCCGGTCCCGCGGGCGGACATGGGGGCGGCCTACCGGTTCGGGTACGGGTAGGGGCAGTAGCGCGGCGAGAGCGCGCCCACCGCGAGCTGGGTCTGGAGCCCGTCGAAGAAGCCCTGCAGCCAGCTCTCCAGCTTGCCCGGGTCGTCGGAGTGGCCGTTCGTGTTGAGCTGCCGGACCATGTCGATCTGGGTCCAGCCCGGGTGGGCGGGATCGGCGGTGAAGACCATGGAGCCCAGGATCTTCGGCACCTCCACCGTGCCGGAGGTCTTCCCGTAGAGCATCTTCACCTCGGTGGGGGCCTGGGCGGTGCCCTGGGTCACCCCGGCGCGCCAGGTGATCTCGAAGGTGTAGTGGCTCTGGATGCCGCCGTGCGGGATCTCCTTCGTGACGAAGTTCACCGGGTACTGCGGGTCGGTGACGAGCCACGCCTCGCAGTCCGACTCGTTGCGCTCCGGCCAGAAGCCCACGTCGACGCCGGTGGGGATCTGCAGGACCTGCCAGACCTGGGCGAGGGAGAAGGGCAGGCAGCCGCGGGCCTTCCGCTCGCTGTAGCTCGGGTTCGAGAGCACCGTGCGGGACGCGCCGATGGTCACCGAGCCCGGCCCGGTGGCGGACGCGCAGTCGGCCGGGAGGGCGACGTCGGTCGTGAGCGCGACGGGCCCCAGGCCCGCGGGCAGGTCGGTGGACTCGGAGCCGCACGCGGCGAGGAGGAGCGGGGCGAGGAGCGCGGCCGGCAGGACGGTCCGAAGGCGTCGATTCATGGCTCACATTCTAACCGGGCCAAACCCGATTCGCCCTTCCGCGTTTACATCGTGAAGTCGGACGCTTGGGTGGCCCAGGACGATGGCCATGCCGACCTCCGGGCACCGGGTCGGGAGCGAATTCGCATCAGGGCTCGCATTTCGTCCGGGCGGCGTCGACACCCGGACGCCCCCGTGTTCCACTCGGGTGGTGCGCAAGTCGGCATCCGTCCGCCTGGGGCTCCTGCTCGCGGTCTCGGCGCTCCTCGTCTCCTGCGAGGCGGAGAAGCCGAAGGAGCGGCGCTGCGTCGACGACGACGGCCGGTTCGTCGACGAGGCCCGCTGCGGGGAGGGGGCCCCGGCCGCCGCCGGGGAGGTCGCCGCCACGCCGGGTGCCACCGGCGGCTGGGACGGCGCCGAGGGCGGGCAGGCCTCGCGGGGCGGCTACCACTTCATCTGGATTCCCTACGGGATGTACGGCGGCGTGGGCACGTACGCCCCAGGCTACCTCCGCCCGGGAACCGGACATCCCGGCGCGGCCGGCCCGGCGACGACCGGCTCGGTGAGTCGCGGGGGCTTCGGCGCCACCGGCGCCACCCACGCCGGCGCCGCCTCCGCGGGCACCTAGGGAACCCGGCCGTGGAACGCCGCGAGCGGGCGCCGCGCCCGGGCTGGCAGGACCGGGTGGCGGAGGTCGGCTTCCCCATCCACACCGCCGACGGGCCGTACTGGGACGAGTCGGCCTGCTGGGTCTTCACCCCCGGTGACGTGGAGATCCTGGAGCGGGCCACCGCCGACCTCCAGGAGATGGTCCTCCAGGCGGTGGGGCGGGTCGTCGAGTCCGGGGCGTGGTGGGAGCGGCTCGCCATCCCCCGCGAGATGGTCCCGCTCGTCACCCGGTCCTGGGAGGGCGTGGACGGCGACGGCGACCCGTCCATCTACGGGCGCATGGACCTGGCCTGGGACGGCGTGGGGACGCCGCGGCTGCTCGAGTACAACGCCGACACCCCCACCGGCCTGGTGGAGGCCGCGGTGGTCCAGTGGCACTGGCTCCAGGACGTCGATCCGGCCGCCGACCAGTGGAACTCGATCCACGAGCGGCTGGTGGAGGGCTGGCGCGAGCTCACCCCCTGGCTGCCGGTGGGCCCGCTCCACTTCGCCAGCCTGGACGTGGCCGAGGACGTGCTCACCACGAGCTACCTGCAGGACACCGCGGCGCAGGGCGGGCTGCGGACGGCCTTCGTGGAGATGCGGGCCATCGGATGGGACGGCGCGAAGGGCGCCTTCGTGGACGCGGACGGCGTCGAGATGCGCTCCTGCTTCAAGCTCTACCCGTGGGAGTGGATGGCGCGGGAGGCCTTCGGTGCCATGCTGCCGCGGGCCCGGACCCGGTGGATCGAGCCGGCCTGGAAGATGGTGGCCTCGAACAAGGGCATCCTGGCCGTGCTCTGGGAGCTCTTCCCGGACCACCAGAACCTGCTCCCCGCCTTCCTCGAGCCGGGCGGCCTGCGATCCTACGCGCGAAAGCCGCTCCTCTCCCGCGAGGGCGCCAACGTGGCGCTGGTGCGGGACGGGGAGCTCCTCGCCGAGGGGAAGGACGACGGGTACGGCAAGGAGGGGCACGTCTGGCAGGCGCTCTGGGAGCCCGCGGTCGAGATGTCTCGCCACCTCTCCATCGGCAGCTGGCTCGTCCGGGGGGTGCCGGCCGGCTGCGGGCTGCGCGAGTCGGACGGCCCGGTCACCGGCAACCTCTCCCGCTTCGTCCCCCACCTCGTCCGCGAGGTGCCGGACGGGGACGCCCGGCGCCGCGCCCGCTTCCGCGCCATCGGCGAGGGGCGCTAGAGTCCTCCCATGGACGTCACCCCGGGACGGAGCTGGCCGCTCGGCGCCTCCCTCGACGGCGACGGGGTGAACTTCAGCATCTGGTCGCGCCATGCCACCGCCGCCGAGCTGTGCCTGTTCGACCGGGCCGAGGACGCCCGTCCCTCCCGCTCGATCCGGCTCGACCCGGCGATGCACCGCACCTACCACTACTGGCACGTGCACGTGCCGGGGGTGGTCCCGGGGCAGCTCTACGGGTGGCGCATCCACGGCCCCTTCGACCCGGGCCACGGCTACCGCTTCGACGGGCAGAAGCTGCTGCTCGACCCCTACGCGCGCGCCGTCGCGGTCCCCTCCACCTACGACCGCTGGGCCGCCGCCCGGCGCGGGGACAACGCCGGCAGGGCCATGAAGGGCCTGGTCGTGGACCTCTCCCGCTACGACTGGGAGGGGGACCGGCCGCTGCGCGGGACCTCGCCCCGGGCCATCATCTACGAGCTCCACGTGAAGGGGTTCACCTGCCACCCCAGCTCCGGGGTGTCCGTGCCCCGGCGCGGGACCTTCGCCGGCCTGGTGGAGAAGATCCCCTACCTGAAGGACCTGGGCATCACCGCGGTGGAGCTGATGCCGGTCATGGCCTTCGACGCCCAGGACGCCCCGGCCGGCCTCTCCAACTACTGGGGCTACTCGCCGGTCTCCTTCTTCGCCCCGCACTCCGCGTACGGGTCCACCGGCACGCCCGAGGGCGCCCTCGACGAGTTCCGCGACCTGGTGAAGGCCATGCACCGCGCCGACATCAAGGTGATCCTGGACGTGGTCTTCAATCACTCGGCCGAGGGGGACGAGAAGGGGCCCACCCTCTCCTTCCGCGGCCTCGACAACCGGGCCTACTACATCCTCGAGGACCACCGCCACTACGCCAACTACACCGGCTGCGGGAACACGCTGAAGGCGAACCACCCCGTGGTGCGGCGGCTCATGCTGGACGCGCTGCGCCACTGGGTCGCCGACATGCACGTGGACGGTTTCCGCTTCGACCTCGCCTCGGTGCTGTCCCGCGACACCGACGGCCACCCGCTGCAGAACGCGCCGGCGGTCTGGGACATCGAGAGCGATCCGGTGCTGGCCGGCTCCCACCTCATCGCCGAGGCCTGGGACGCCGCCGGCCTGTACCAGGTGGGGCGCTTCGTGGGCGACGCCTGGAAGGAGTGGAACGGCAGGTTCCGCGACGACGTGCGCTCCTTCCTGCGCGGCGACCCGGGCCGGGTCTCGGCCTTCGCGAACCGCCTGCTGGGCAGCCCCGACCTCTACGAGCAGAAGCAGCGGGAGCCGGAGCAGAGCGTCAACTTCGTCACCTGCCACGACGGCTTCACCCTCTCCGACCTCGTCACCTACGAGGTGAAGCGCAACGAGGCCAACCGGGAGCAGAACCGGGACGGGTCGAGCCACGAGCTCTCCTGGAACTGCGGCGTGGAGGGGCCGACCGACGACCCGGCGGTCGAGGCGCTGCGCAACCGCCAGGTGAAGAACTTCCTCGCCGTGAACCTGCTCTCGGCCGGCGTGCCCATGATCGGCATGGGCGACGAGTTCCGGCGCACCCAGCTCGGCAACAACAACGCCTGGTGCCAGGACGGCGAGGTCTCCTGGGTGGACTGGTCGCTGCGCGAGAAGCACCGGGACGTGCACCGCTTCCTGCGCCGGCTGGTCCGGCTGCGCTCGTCGATCCAGCCCGGGTCGAGCAGGACCCGCACGCTCACCCAGTTCCTGCGCAGCGCCCGGCTGGAGTGGCACGGGGTGAAGCTGGGCGCGCCCGACTGGAGCGAGGCCAGCCGCAGCATCGCCGTCACCTTCCGCGAGCCGGGCGGGCCGGCCATGGCCCACGTGATCGTGAACGCCTGGCGGGAGCCGCTCGTGTTCGAGCTCCCCGGGGCGGAGGGCGGCTGGCGCCTCATGGTGGACACCTTCCTGCCCTCGCCCGACGACATCCGGACCTGGGAGGAGGCGGCGGTGATCCCGACCCGCAGCTACCTCGTCAACCCGAACTCGTTCGTCTTCCTGGCGGCGGTGGCGCCGGAGCGGGGCGATCGCTAGCCCGCCCGCGCCTCCCCGCGCGTCCGCAGCCACACCTCGAGCCCCTGCGAGTTGAGGTCGAGGTCGGCGTCGAAGGCGGCGAGCGCCTCCGCGCGCGGGCCCTTCCAGCCGTGGCGCGCGAGCAGGTCGAGGAGCTGCGCCGCGAGCCCCGCGCGGATCTCCGCCTGCCGGCGCGGACCCGGCGCCGCGCCCTCGGCCACGGCCACGTGCCCGTCCACCGCCGAGAGCAGCGCCCGGGCCGCCTCCGGGATGCGCCCCTCGAGCATCCCGAAGTGGGTCAGGTACATCCGCTCCGGGTGGAAGGAGAGCATGCGCTCGACGGTGGTCCGCAGGGCGGGCGGGTCGAACTGCACCGGGGTGGTGGTGGGGTACAGGAAGGGGCCGGCCGGTCCGTCGAAGGCGCGGTAGGAGATGCCGAAGCAGTCGCCGGTGAAGAAGCCGCCGGTGGCCGGGTCGTGGACCACGAGGTGGTGCTTCGCGTGGCCCGGGGCGTCGAGCAGGCGGAGCGTGCGCCCCCCCAGCTCGACGGTGGTCCCCTCCGGCGCCTCGGTCACCCGCCCGGCGGGCGCGGGGCGGACGTCGCCGTAGAGCCGGCGGATGGCGTCCATGCCGCCGTAGACCTCGGCGGCGCCCGCGAGCAGCTTCGAGGGGTCGACCATGTGGCGCGCGCCGCGCGGGTGGACCACCAGCCGGGCGGCGGGCAGCCGCTCGAGCAGCGCGCCCGCCCCGGCGGCGTGGTCGAGGTGCACGTGGGTCACGATCACGTGGGTCACCGCCGCCGGCGCGACGCCCGCGGCGCCCAGCCCCTCGAGGACGCGGGGAACCGAGTGCGCCGTGCCGGTCTCGATCACCGCGGCGCCGGCCCCGCCCTTCACCACCCAGGCCGCGGCGATGCCCGGGCCCACGTAACCGGTGTCGACGAGGGTGATCCCCGCGGCCACCTCGCGCGGCGGCGCGAGGGTCGCCGTCACGGCCGCCTTCCGAAGCCCTCGGGGAGCTTCATGTCCAGGTTGCGCAGCGTGAAGGCGAGCACGTCGGCCGCCTCCTCCAGCGCCTTCTGGGTGGACTTCCCGGCCCCGTGGCCGGCGCGGGTCTCGATGCGGGCCAGCACCGGCCTCGGACCGGCCTGGTCGGCCTGCAGCTCGGCGATGAACTTGAAGGAGTGCGCCGGCACCACCCGGTCGTCGTGGTCGGCGGTGGTGACGAGCGTGGCCGGGTAGGCGGTGCCCTTGCGCAGGCGGTGGAGCGGGCTGTAGGCGTACAGGGTCTCGAAGCCGACCTTGGACTCCGAGGATCCGTAGTCGCTCCGCCAGGCTCCACCGATGGTGAAGCGCTGGAAGCGGAGCATGTCCATCACGCCGACCTGCGGGAGCGCCACCGCGAGCAGGTCCGGGCGCTGGGTCATGACCGCGCCGACGAGCAGCCCGCCGTTCGACCCGCCGTTCAGGGCGAGCCGGGCCGGCGAGGTCCAGCCGTTCTTCTGCAGCCACTCGGCCGCGGCGATGAAGTCGTCGAAGACGTTCTGCTTCTTCGCCAGCCGGCCCGCGTCGTGCCAGGCCTTCCCGTACTCGGAGCCGCCCCGGACGTTGGCCACCGCGTAGACGCCGCCCATCTCCAGCCAGACCGCGCGCGAGACCGCGAAGGCGGGGAGGAGCGGGACGTTGAAGCCCCCGTAGCCGTAGAGGAGCGTGGGGTTCTTCCCGTCGAGCACGACGCCCTTGCGGTGCAGGAGGAACATGGGAACCCGGGTCCCGTCCTTCGACGGGTAGAAGACCTGGGTGACCTCGTAGGGGGCGGGGTCGAAGTCCACCGTGGCCTTCCGGTAGACGCTCTGGGCGAGCGAGGGCAACTCCACCCGGTGGATCGAGGGCGGGGCCAGGAAGCCGGTGAAGACGTAGAAGGTCTCGCCGTCGGTCCGCTTGCCGGCGAAGCCGTAGACGGTGCCGATGCCCGGGAGCGGGAGGTCGGCCACCTTGCGGCCGGAGAGCTCGAACACCTCGACCGCGCTCTTCACGTCGCGCATCCAGGTCACGACGAGCCGCTCGCCCACGATCGACGCCGCGCGCAGGACGTCGGTGCCCGGCGCCTCCGGCACGACGACCTTCCAGTCCTTCTCCTCCGGCCGCGAGAGCTGGACCGCCACCACCCGTCCGCGCGGCGCGCCCCGGTCGGTGAGCAGGAAGAAGCTGTCGCCCACCACGTCCACGAACTGGTACGACGCGTCCATGCGGTCGACGAGCGGCTCGGGCTTCGCGCCCGGCTTCTGCAGGTCGAGGACGAAGATCGACGTCTCCTGGCCCGAGCCCTTGCGCGCGCGCACCACGAGCCAGCGCCCGTCGTCGCTCACCTGCGCGGAGAGCAGCCACTCGGGCTGGTCGGGGCGCTCGTAGACGAGCTGGTCCTCGGCCTGGGCGGTGCCGATGACGTGGTAGTAGACCTTCTGGTTGTAGTTGGGCGCCGTGAGCTTCTCGGCCTCGGGCGTGGGCGGGAAGCGGGAGTAGTAGAAGCCCTTCCCGTCCTTCGAGAAGGACGCGCCGCTGAACTTCGACCAGCGGAGCTCGTCGGCGAGGTCCTTGCCGGTGTCCACGTCGCGCACGCGCCAGATCTGCCAGTCGGAGCCGCCGTCGGCGACCGCGTAGGCGATGCGCTTGCCGTCGTCGGCGTAGCCGATGGCCGAGACGGCGACGGTGCCGTCCCGGGAGAGCGTGTTGGGGTCGAGGAGCACGCGCCCCTCCTGGCCGGGCCCGTCCGCCACGTAGACCACCGCCTGCGGCTGCAGCCCGGAGTTGCGCCCGTAGAAGTAGCGTCCGCCGTGCTTGCTCGGGGCCGAGTAGCGCTCGAAGTCCTGCAGGCGGGTGAGCCGCTCGAGGATGGCCTTCCGCTCGGGGATGCCGGCCAGGTAGGCGTCGGTGACCGCGTTCTGCGCCTGCACCCAGAGCTTCGTCTCCTGCGAGCGATCGTCCTCCAGCCACCGGTAGGGGTCCTTCACCTTGGTGCCGAAGTAGTCGTCGACCACGTCCATGCGACGGGTGGGCGGGTACTGGAGCCGGGGCGCGGGGGGGGCGGCGACGTCGGCCGCGACGAGGGCGAGGGCGAGCAGTTCTGCGAGCAAGGAGACCTCCGGGATGGGCTTTTGCGCGCCGGATCCTAGTCCAATCCGGGGGAACGTGCTTGACGCGACGGGAGCGCGGACGCACGTTCGAGGGCGTGCTCCGCGACGACTACGTGCTGCGCATGGTGCGCCAGCTGGCCCAGGCGCTCGCCCGCATCGCCGGGCTGCGCAAGGCGGCGCTGCTCGACCAGGCCGCCCAGGAGCTCGACGCGGCCTTCGCCTCCCTGGGCGGGATCGATCCGCGGCTGGCCCGGGACGGCGACCGCACGCTCCTCCTGTCGCTCGTGCAGGATCCGGCGCGACGCGAGGCGCTCTCCCGGCTGCTCGACGAGCGGGACGCGCTGCGCGCGGCGCGGCAGGCGTCCCCGGCCGGGTAGGCCGGCGGCCGCGGGTCACCCGGCGCGGAGCGCGCGATCGATGGCCCGGAGCGCGTCGAGCGCCCCCGAGGCGATCCCCACGTGCGGGGGGCGCACGTCGGCCTCGCGGGGGTTCAGCCGGATCACCCGCGAGCCGGGCGTGCGCGCGAGCCGCTCGGTGGCGTACCGGATGGTGGCGACCGCGGTGCCCGCGCCGATCTCCACGATGGCGAGGCGCTCCGGGCCGTGGGCGGCGAGGAAGGCCTCGAGCCGCCGGGCCTGGGCCGACGACCGTCCCGGCAGCCAGGCGCCGTCGCCGAACATGAGGATGTTGGGCCGGGCCGTCCGCCCGCAGTTCCGGCAGGCCGGGACGTGCAGCGCGCGCATGGTGTCGAGGTCCACCGGGACGTCCTCGTCGCAGTCCCAGACGTCGTCGCCGCAGGGCACCGTGCACTGCAGGTGGTGGATGGAGCCGTGCACCTCGTGGATCCGCTCCGGGTCGAATCCGGCCTTCTCGAGCTGGCCGTCCACGTTGGACGTGACGGCGAAGGCCGGCAGGCCGAGGTCGGCCATCCACGACCGGACGATGCGGTGGCCGTCGTGCGGGACGGTGTCCCGGTAGAGGTGGAGCCGGTGGCCGTAGAACCCCCAGCCGAAGGCCGGGTCCTCCTCGAACCGGTCGGGGTTGGCCGCGTCCACGAAGGAGAGGCCGATCCGCTCGTAGGCCGGGTAGGCCTTCCAGAACCCCTGGTCGCCGCGGAAGTCGGGTAGCCCCGAGTCCACCCCCATCCCGGCACCGGTGGCGAGGACGAGCGCCCGCGCGCCCCGGAGGATCTCCGCGGCCCGGGCATGTGCGTCGACGATCGCCGTCATGGCGGCCGAGGAGAGCACCTCCCCGCTTCGCTGGCAATCCGTGCCGGTTCGGGCAATATCCGCCCCTTCCCCCCACGCGGAGACGACCCTTGAAGATCGCGAACGGAACGGTGGTGGCCCTCGACTACAAGCTCCACCTCGGCGACGGAGAGATCGTCGACGCCTCCGAGCCGGGCAGCCCGCTCTGGTACATCCAGGGCGCCGGGAACATCGTTCCCGGCCTGGAGCGCGCGCTCGAGGGGCTCGTGAAGGACGACGTCCGGCAGATCACGGTCGTCGCCGAGGAGGGGTACGGGGCGCACGACCCGCAGGGCGTCCAGGAGGTGCCCAAGGAGGCCTTCGGCGGCGAGCTCCCGGTGGTGGGCGAGCAGTACACCGCGCGGGGCCCGGAGGGCGAGGCGGTGCCCTTCATCGTGAAGGAGATCAAGCCGGAGGTGGTGGTGGTGGACCTGAACCACCCGCTCGCCGGGCACGCTCTCCACTTCGAGATCGTCGTGCGGGAGGTCCGCGAGGCGAGCGACGAGGAGCGGGAGCACGGGCACGTGCACGGTCCCGGCGGGCACCACCACCACTAGGGGGGCTCCCCCGTTCGAGCTTGCCCCTCCCGGGCCCGGCGGCGTTAAGAAAGGGGAATGACCCCCTCCCGCCTCGCCGTCGCCCTGCCGCTCCTCGCCGTGCTCTCCACCCCGGTCGCGGCCCGCGCCGCGGACGACGCCCAGGCCGTGAAGAAGGCCGAGGAGGCCGTGGCCCTCTTCCGGAAGACCGACCCCTCCATCGGGAAGTTCCTCGAGAAGGCGGCCGGCTACGCCGTCTTCCCGTCGGTCGCCAAGGGCGCCATCGGCATCGGCGGCGCCGGCGGCAAGGGGGTGCTCTTCGAGAAGGGCAAGGCCACCGGCACCACCTCGCTCGCCCAGGTCACGATCGGCCTCGCGCTCGGCGGGCAGGAGTACGCGGAGATCGTCTTCTTCGAGAACGACCTCGCCCTCACCAGCTTCAAGGAGGGCAACTTCGCGCTCGCCGCCCAGGTGAGCGCGGTGGCCGCGGCCTCCGGCGCAGCCGCCAACGCCAAGTACGCGCAGGGCGTGGCGGTCTTCACCGTCGCCATCGGCGGCCTGATGTACGAGGCCAGCGTGGGCGGACAGAAGTTCGGCTACGAGCCCTTCGGCGCGAAGAAGAAGTAGCGATTGGGCGTGAGCCGGCTGCTCCTCGTCGCTGCGGCGCTCGCGGCGCCGGGAGCGGCGTGGCCCGTCGACGAGGCCGCCGAGGCGATCCGCGAGGCGGACCTCGCGTGCGCCCGCAGCGCCGACTGCGTGCGCCAGGCGGGCCACGGGAGCGTCTGCGTCGAGGAGCGCTGCCAGCCCTACCAGGACGCCTACAGCCTGCTCGACTGGGTCGGGCTGGCCCGCGAGGAGAAGGGCGTCCCCCCGCCGTTCGTGCTGCTCCCGGCCGTGCTCCCCGCCGTGGGCTACAACCCGGCCATGGGGCTGCTCTTCGGCGCCACCGGGACGCTCGGCATGTACCTGGGCCCGGCCTCCGACACCACCATCTCGAGCCTCCAGTCGGTCGCGCTCTACTCCACGATGGCCCAGCTCACCCTCCAGGTCTCGACCACCATCCTCACCTCCGGCAACGGCTGGGAGCTGCAGGGCGACTGGCGCTTCCTGCTCTTCAACCAGAAGACCTACGGGCTCGGGACCGGTCCGCAGGCCTACGCGGCCCCGGCCACCGAGGAGGACTTCAACCTCGTCCGCATCCACGAGACCGTGCTCCGGAAGGTGTGGCGGCAGCTCTACCTGGGCCTCGGCTACCGGCTCGACAGCGTCTACGACGTGCGCGACCGCGGCCAGGACCTGGAGTCGGTCGCGCCGGTGGTGGGGCCGGACTACGCCTACAGCCTGGCCAACGGCTTCGACCCCGGGCAGGGCGTGCTCTCGGGCGTCGCGGTCGCCGCCCTCTACGACAGCCGCGACTCGACCATCGACCCGTACCGGGGGCTCTACGCCTCGGCGGCCTTCACCGCCTACCCCACCTGGCTCGGCTCCTCGCAGGCGAGCACCGGGGCGGAGGCGCAGTTCCGCGCCTACCTGCCGCTCTCCGACGACGTCCCCCGCGACGTGGTGGCCTTCTGGCTCTACTACAAGGGCGTCACCTCGGGCTTCGCGCCGTACCTCACGCTCCCGTCCGTCGGCTGGGACCAGAAGAACCGCACCGGCCGCGGCTACGTCCAGGGGCGCTGGCGCGGGACCCAGGAGCTCTACGGGGAGGTGGAGTGGCGCTTCCGCATCACCACGAACGGCCTTCTCGGGGGCGTGGTCTTCGCGAACGTCGAGTCCTTCGCCGCACCGGCCTACGCCGCCTCCGGGCCGGGGTGGAGCTTCGACTCGGCCCGGGTGAGGCTCCTCCAGTACCTGCGCCCGGCCGGCGGCGTCGGGCTGCGCTTCATGCTGAATCGCGATTCCCGGACCAACGTCGCCCTCGACGTGGCCGTGGGCGAGCGCTCCTTCGGCGTGTGGTTCAACGCCGGCGAGTACTTCTAGCCGCGGCCGGCCCCCTCCGGTCGCCGCTTCCCGCCGTGGCGCCCCTTCGCCGACTCGGCCGCGACGTGGGAGGGGACCACGTAGGCCAGGATGAGCCGGAGGATCTGCTCCTCGAGCCTCCCGGAGGCGACCAGGTCGGGCCGGTCCAGCGTGGCCCGGTTGACGAGCCCCTCCACCGCGGCCACCAGCACGAAGGCCGCCATGCGGGCGTCCTCGATCTCGATCCGGTCCGCGTTGGCGGCGAGCCAGCCCTCCACCAGCCGCTCGTAGTTCCCGAAGAGCTCGTGCAGCCGCCGCAGGGCGCCGATGCGCGGGACCTGCTCCACGAGCGCCCGGTGCAGGCGCGGCTCGGCCTGCTGCGCCACGAGCATGGCCCGGATCATCTCGGTCGCCACCTCCTCCGGCGTGGCGGCCGGCGGGGCGTTGCGCATGCGGGTGGCGATGTTCTCCTGCATGCGCGAGGCGTACTGCTCCATCACCGCGGCGACGAGCGCCTCCTTGCCGGGGAAGTACTGGTAGAGCGAGCCCACGCTCACCCCCGCCTCGGAGGCCACGCGGTTCGTGGAGAGCGCGTCGTAGCCGTCGCGGACCAGCACCCGGGCGGTGGCGTCCACGATGGCGTCCACCGTCGCACGGGACCGCTTCTGGGACGGCGACTTGCGGGGGGCGGTTCGGATGCGAGCCATTGCTCGCATTCTACTAGAACTGGACCTGCGCGCCCAGCTCCACCACCCGGTTGGCCGGGAGCCCGAAGAATGCGCTGGCCGGACGGGCGTTTCGCGCCAGGATGATGAAGAGCCGCTTGCGCCAGCGGGGCATCCGGGAAGGCCCCTCCGGCAGCAGGGTCTCCCGCCCCAGGTAGTAGCTCGTCTCCATCACCGCGTTCTCGAGCCGCGGACCGGGGATGGCGAACGGGGGCAGCGCGGCGAGCAGCTGCGGCACGTTGGGCGTCTCCATGAACCCGTAGCGCCCGACCACCTGGTGGATCCCGTTGCCCAGGTTGCGCACGGTGATCCGGTCGCCCGGGTCCACGGTGGGGATCTCCTCGGTGCCGATGGAGACGATGAGCACCCGCTCGTGGAGGACCTTGTTGTGCTTCAGGTGGTGGAGCAGGACACCGGGCGTGCCCGCCGGGTCGGAGGTCATGAAGACCGCCGTGCCGGGGATGCGGTGGGGCGGGTGGCGCTCCAGGTCGGGCAGGAAGAGGTCGAGCGGCAGGGTGGAGCCGGCCACCGACCGGGCCAGGGCCTCCCGCCCGAGCTTCCAGGTGGAGAGCACCGTGAAGATGAACGCGCCCGCCACCAGCGGGAACCAGCCGCCCTCCTTCACCTTGACCAGGTTGGCGAGCAGGAAGGAGAGATCCGCCACCAGGAAGGACGCGGTGAGGGGCCAGACCACCCACCGGTTCCAGCGCCAGCGATCGCGCGCCACCCGGTGGAAGAGCAGCGTGGTGATGGTCATGGTGCCGGTCACCGCGATCCCGTAGGCGGCGGCCAGCGCGTTGGACGATCCGAAGCCGAGGACCAGCGCCACCGTGCCGACGGCGAGCGCCCAGTTCACCTCCGGGATGTAGATCTGCCCGTACTCGGTGCGGCTCGTGTGACGGACGGTGAGGCGCGGCGCGTAGCCCAGCTGGATGGCCTGGTTGGTGAGGGAGTAGGCCCCGGAGATGAGGGCCTGCGAGGCCACGATGGCCGCGGCCGTGGCGACGACCACCATGGGCCAGAGCGCCCAGCCCGGGACGGCCCGGTAGAACGGGTTCGCGACCGCGCTGGGATCGCGCAGGAGGAGCGACCCCTGCCCCATGTAGTTGAGCAGGAGCGCGGGCATGGCGACGCCGTACCAGGCGAGCCGGATGGGCCTGCGCCCGAAGTGGCCCATGTCGGCGTAGAGCGCCTCGGCGCCGGTGAGCACGAGCACCACGCTGCCCAGGACGAGGAAGCCCGCGCCGCGGTTGCGCACGAAGAAGGCGTACCCGTGGGCCGGGGAGACGGCCCGGAGCACGCCCGGCTCCTGCCAGACGTTCCAGACGCCGATCGCCGCGATGCTCACGAACCAGAGCAGCATGACCGGCCCGAAGACCGCGCCCACCGTGGCGGTGCCCCGCTTCTGGAAGGCGAAGAGCAGCACCAGGATGAGCACGGTGGCCGGGACCACCGCCGGCCGCATGGCGGGGGTGACCTCGATGATGCCCTCCATGGCGCCGAGCACGCTGATGGCCGGGGTGATGACGCCGTCGCCGTAGAGCAAGGCCGCGCCGAAGAGGCCGAGCACGAGCAGGGTGCGCCGCCCGTGCCGCGTGGTCTCCTGCTGGCCGACGAGCGCCATGAGGGCCAGGATCCCGCCCTCCCCGCGGTTGTCGGCCCGCATCACGAAGGAGAGGTACTTGAAGGTGACCACGAAGGTCATCGCCCAGACCACGAGCGAGAGCACGCCGAGCACGTTGTCCGGGGTGAGCGGAACGCCGTGGGACCCGGCGAAGCTCTCCTTGAGCGCGTAGAGCGGGCTCGTCCCGATGTCGCCGTAGACGACGCCGAGCGCGCCCAGGGCGAGCGCCGCCAGGGCTCCGGTGGACTTCGCCCCCGTGGGGTGGGCGTGCGGCGCGGGGGTCTGTGACGGGTCGGTCAGTCGGGCGCTCCGGAGCGGCGGCGACAGGGTTAGCCGATCCCGGGTCGCCGGTCGAGGGGTTGCAGACGGCGTGCCAGGATCGACCGATACCGCCCCTGCCGCGCCGGGCGGCGACCGGCCCCGTGCTAGCGTGGCCGGAGCCATGGAAACCGCAGAGATCCGAACGGAACCGACCGCCGCCGACGACCTCCGCGAGGCCTGGCTGCTCCTCGACGCCGGGGAGCGCGTCGAGGCGTTTGCCCGGCTCCCGCGCACGGACGCGGACGACCTGTTCCTCGAGCTCTCCTCCCGCGACCAGTGGGAGCTGCTCCGCACCATGCCCGTCGGCGAGCGCCGGTCCTGGCTCCGCCTCCTTCCCCCCGACGACGCGGCCGACGCGGTGCAGGCCGCGCCGGACGGGGAGCGCTCCACCCTGCTCGGCCTCCTCGACGACCGGACGCGCAGCGAGGTGACGGCGCTGCTCGCCTACGCCGAGGACGACGCCGGCGGGCTCATGAGCCCCCGGTTCGCCCGGGTGCGGCCGGAGATGACCGTCGACGAGGCCATCGCCTACCTGCGCCGCCAGACCCGCGACGCCGTCGAGACCGTCTACGCCGTCTACGTGCTCGACCCGGGCCAGCGGCTGCTCGGCGTGCTCTCCTTCCGCGAGCTCTTCGAGGCCGCCGGCAACCCGACGGTGGGCGAGATCATGCGGCGCGAGGTGGTGACCGCCACCGAGGACATGGACCAGGAGGCGCTGGCCGCCCTCTTCCGCGAGACCGACCTCATCGCCATCCCGGTCGTCGATCCCGCGCTCCGGGTGAAGGGCGTGGTCACGGTGGACGACATCGTGGACGTCGTCACCGAGGCCGACACCGAGGACATGCAGAAGATGGGCGGCAGCGAGTCGCTGGGCGCCCCGTACGGCGAGATCGGCTTCTGGTCGATGTTCCGCAAGCGGGGCGGCTGGCTGGCGGCGCTGTTCCTCGGCGAGATGCTGACGGCGACCGCCATGTCGGCCTACGAGTCGCAGATCGCCCACGCCGTGGTCCTGGCGCTCTTCATCCCGCTCATCATCTCCTCCGGCGGCAACTCCGGCTCGCAGGCCACCACCATCGTCATCCGCGCCATGTCGCTGGGTGAGATCCGGCTGCGCGACGCCGGCTGGGTCCTCGTCCGGGAGGCGGCCACCGGGCTCGCCCTGGGAGCGCTCCTGGGCGGGATCGGCGCGGTGCGCATCGCCGCCTGGCAGGGGCTCTTCGGCACCTACGGCGAGCACTTCCGGCTCGTGCTCCTCACCGTGGGGCTCTCCATCGTGGGGGTGGTGCTGCTCGGCACGCTGGTGGGGACGGCGCTCCCCTTCCTGCTCCGGCGCGTGGGGTTCGACCCGGCGAGCGCGTCGGCGCCGCTCGTGGCCACCGTCGTCGACGTGGCCGGCCTCGTGGTCTACTTCTCGGTGGCCGGGCTGGTCGGGGTGTAGCGGCCGGCTCAGGGTGCCGAGAAGGTCCCCTTCACGCCCACCTGCAGCCAGCCGTGCACGGCCCGGTTGTCGATGGCGGTCTCGACGGTGCTGCCGCCCCCGCCCAGGCTGGCCCGGCTGAACTCGCCCACCGACCCGGACGCGAAGACGCCCACCGTCCAGCGGGGGGAGACCTCCACGTCCCAGCCGGCCTGGACGACGGCGTACTCCCAGCCGCCCACGTCGAGACGGGTGGTGAAGCTGGCGCTGGAGTAGCGCGTGAACATCCACTCCCAGCCGGTCCCCAGGCCCGCCCAGGGGCCCCCGTGGTCGCCGAAGGCGTAGGTCGCCTGCAGGCCGAGCCGGAGCCCGGTCACGGAGCAGGACTGGCCCACCTTGCACTGGCCCACCTGGAGCAGGTCCCAGGCGTACTGGACGTAGGCGCCCACGAACCAGCGGCGGTGGAGCAGGACGCCCGCGTCCAGCTGGAGCGGCAGCGAGAAGGCCACCAGCTCGTCGATGAGGAGCGGCCCGTTCTGCGGGTCGGAGAGCACGGCGCCCATGGGGAAGGCCGCCGAGATGCGGGCGCCGAGCGCGAGGGCGACCGCCGGTGGGGGCGCGTCCATGGCCGGCGGTGGGGCGGGCGGGGGCGCGTCGCCGGCGGCGGCCCGCATCGGTGCCAGGACGGCCAGGGCGACGACGACCGGTCGGAGGTTCACCGGTCGAGCGTACCGCACAATCGCCGGACCACCGCGACCAGTTCGGCGGCGTCGACGGGCCGCAGCAGCCGGGCCGCGGCGTCGATCCCGGGAGTGGCCTCCCCGTCGCGCGAGAGGACGACCACCGGCAGGCCCGCGCATCCGGGCTCCCGGAGGAGCCCGCCGAGCGCCGCACGCTCGGGGCGCGTCACCCCGGCCAGGTCCACGACGAGCAGCCGGGGAGCGCAGCCGCCGCGGACGGCCGCGGAGGCCTCGGCCGCGGAGCCGGCCTCGACCACGCTGTGGGCGCTCCGCCGGAGGATCCGGGCGAGGTGCTCGCGAAACCCGGCGTCGCCGTCGACCAGGAGCACGTCGACCGACGCGGCGGGCGCGGAACGGTCGGGGGCGGGGGGCGCGATGCGCCCCAGGATCCCGCGATCGTCGTCCCCGGTCACCCGCCGACCTCGCGGAGGAGCTCCTCCGCCGCGCCGGCCACCTCGGCCGGGGCCTCGAGCGCCACCATGTGCCCCGCGCTCGGGACGACCCGCATCCCGTGCCCGGGGAGCCGCTCGCGGAGCAGGGTGGCGTACTTCGGCGGGGTGAGGCGGTCGTCCGAGCCCACCACCACCGACGCGGGGCAACGCACCTCCCCGAGCCGGGCGGTGACGTCGAAGCCGTCGCAGCCCTCGAAGTCGCCGTGGAGCACGCCCCGGGGCGTCGCCGCCAGCGCCCGGGCGTGCGCGCGCAGGGTCTCCTCGGACGCGCCCGCCCCGAAGCTGGCCCGAGTCACGAGATCCGCCACCTCGACGGCCCGCTCCGGGTCGGCGGCGGCGGCGAGCACCGCCGGGGCCACGCGGAGACGGCATCCGGTGCCCACGAGGAGCAGGCCCACGACCCGGTCCGGGTCCTCCAGGGCCAGCGTGAGCGCCACGGCGCCGCCCATGGAGTGACCGGCCACCACCACCCGCCCGATCCCGAGCGCGTCGAGCAGGCCCCGCACCGCCCCGGCGTAGGCCGCCACCGACCGCTCCCCGGGCCGGGGCGCCTGCCCGTGCCCGGGCAGGTCGACGGCGATCACCCGCCGGCCGGGCAGGGTCCGCAGGGCCTCCGGCCAGTGCAGGTGGCTGCCGCCCGCCCCGTGGACGAGGAGCAGCGGCGGGCCGCCAGCGTCCCCGGGGGCGTGGTCGTGGAAGGCGACGCCGGCGGCGATGCTCAGGCCCATGCGCACTCGCAGGTGAAGTGGCGCAGGTAGCGCGCCTGCTTCACGATCCGGACGCCGCGCACCGTCGACGCCCGCGCCTTGACCTCGGCGATCACCTCCGCCGCGTAGTCGAAGTGACTCTGCGTGTACATGCGGCGCGGGAAGGCGAGGCGCACGAGCTCCATGGCGTGGAAGGTCTCCTCGCCGTCGTCGCGGCGGCGGCCGAACATCACCGAGCCCACCTCCACGCCGCGGATGCCTCCCTCCAGGTAGAGCGCGTTCGCGAGCGCCCAGGCCGGGTAGCGCTCCACCGGCATGTCGGGGAGCACCGTGCGCGCGTCGATGTAGACCGCGTGGCCGCCGGTGGGGCGCACGAAGCCCACCCCGGCCTGGTCGAGCTTCTCCCCCAGGTACTCGGCGGTGCGCAGCCGGTAGCGCAGGTACTGCTCGTCGAGGACCTCCTCGAGTCCCACCGCCATGGCCTCCAGGTCGCGGCCGGCCAGGCCGCCGTAGGTGGGGAAGCCCTCGGTGAGGATGAGCGCGTTGCGCACGCCCTCCAGCCAGGCGTCGGAGCGCAACGCCAGGAAGCCGCCGATGTTCACCATGCCGTCCTTCTTGGCGCTCATGGTGCACCCGTCGGCGAGGTCGAACATCTCGCGGGCGATGCGCCGCACCGGGACGTCGGCGTACCCCGGCTCGCGCATCTTCACGAACATGGCGTTCTCGGCGAAGCGGCAGGCGTCGATGACGAGCGGCTTGCCGTGCGCGTGCAGCAGCGCGGCATAGGCCCGGAGGTTCTCCATGGAGACCGGCTGGCCGCCGCCGGTGTTGTTGGTGACGGTGATCATGCCGAAGGGGACCCGGTCCCCCTCGCGCCGCAGCAGGTCCTCCACCCGCCCCAGGTCCACGTTTCCCTTGAAGGGGTGGACGGTGGCGGGCTCGAGCCCCTCCGGCACGACCAGGTCGCGGGCCTCGGCGCCGTTCCACTCCAGCAGCGCGCGGGTGGTGTCGAAGTGGCAGTTGCTCGGCACGAGGTGCCCGGGCTTGCAGACGGTCCCGAAGAGGATCCGCTCCGCGGCCCGGCCCTGGTGGGTGGGGACGAAGTGGGCGTAGCCGGTGAGGTCCCGCACCACCGCCTCGAGCCGGTAGTAGCTGCGCGCCCCGGCGTAGCTCTCGTCGCCGAGCAGGATCGCCGACCACTGGCGCGTGCTCATGGCGCCGGTGCCCGAGTCGGTGAGCCAGTCGAGGAGCACGTCCTCGGCGCGCAGCTGGAACGGGTTCAGCCGGGCCTCCTCGAGCAGCCGCTCCCGCTCGGGCCGGGTGGTCATGCGGATGGGCTCGACCGACTTGATCCGGAAGGGCTCGATGAGGGTCCGGGGCATGGCCAAGGTCTATCACCCCGGGCCTCCGTTCCGCGCGCCACCGGCGGGGGCTTCCAAGTTGGACCCGCGCGGTGGCATTCAAGGGTCCGTTCACGTCCGAGCCCCCCCGGAGGCCCCGATGCCCGTCCGCCCGTTCCGCAAGGTCATGGCCGCGAACCGCGGCGAGATCGCCATCCGCATCTTCCGGGCCTGCACCGAGCTCGGCATCCCCACCGTGGCCGTCTACGCGGAGGAGGACCGCCTCTCGCTGCACCGCTACAAGGCCGACGAGGCCTACCCGGTGGGCAAGGGCAGGAAGCCCATCGACGCCTACCTGGGCGTGGAGGAGCTCGTCGAGCTGGCGCGGCGTGTGGGCGTCGACGCCATCCACCCGGGGTACGGGTTCCTGGCCGAGAACGCCGACTTCGCCGACGCCTGCGAGGCGGCCGGCATCGCCTTCATCGGCCCGACCGGCGCCATGATGCGCAGCCTGGGCGACAAGGTGGCCGGGAGGCGCGCGGCCCTGGCGGCCGGGGTCCCGGCGGTCCCGGGCACGCCCGGGCCCATCCTCCACGACGAGGAGGCGCTCCTCTTCGCCCGGCAGGCCGGGTACCCCATCATCGTGAAGGCCGCCGCCGGGGGCGGGGGGCGCGGCATGCGCGTGGCCCGCAACCAGCGGGAGCTGCTGGAGGGGCTGGTCTCGGCCCGCAGCGAGGCGCAGGCCTCCTTCGGCAACCCGGCCGTCTTCCTGGAGCGCTACGTGGAGAACCCGAAGCACCTCGAGGTCCAGGTGCTGGGCGACGCCCACGGCGGGCTGGTGCACCTCTTCGAGCGGGATTGCTCGGTGCAGCGCCGGCACCAGAAGGCGGTCGAGTTCGCCCCCTCGATGGCCCTCGATGCGGCCCGGCGCGAGGCGCTCTGCGAGGACGCGCTGCGCATCGCGCGGCTGGTCTCCTACCGCAACGCCGGCACCGTCGAATTCCTGCTCGACGGCCAGGGGCGCCACTACTTCATCGAGGTCAACCCGCGCATCCAGGTGGAGCACACCGTCACCGAGATGATCACCGGGCGGAACCTGGTCCAGGCCCAGATCCGGGTGGCCCAGGGCCACCGGCTCTCCGACCCGGAGATCGGCCTCGCCTCCCAGGCCGACGTGCAGATGCGCGGCTTCGCCATCCAGTGCCGCATCACCACCAAGGACGCCCAGAACGGCTTCGCCCCCGACTTCGGGACCATCAAGGCCTACCGCACCGCCGGCGGCGCCGGCGTCCGGCTCGACGCCGGGAACGGCTTCACCGGCGCGCAGATCACCCCGCGCTACGATTCGCTGCTGGTGAAGCTGTGCACCTGGGGCCTCACCTTCCAGGAGTCGGCGCGCATCATGCACCGGTCGCTGCAGGAGTTCCGCGTGCGCGGGGTGAAGACCAACATCCCGTTCCTGGAGCGGGTGGTCACCCACCCCATCTTCCTGGAGGGGCGCGCCGACACCTCCTTCATCGACGCCCACCCCGAGCTGCTCGTCGTGCCCCGCAAGCAGGACCGCGGCTCGAAGCTGCTCTCCTGGATCGGCGAAGTGGTGGTGAACGGCTCGCCCGGCGTGCAGCGGCCGCTCAAGCCCAGCGAGCTCCGCGAGGCGCCGGTCCCGAGGGTGGACCTGTCCGCCCCGCCGCCCCCGGGCACCCGGGACCTCCTCCGCGAGCGCGGCCCCGAGGGGCTCGCCGCCTGGGCCCGCGCGCAGGAGCGGCTCCTCTTCACCGACACCACCATGCGCGACGCCCACCAGTCGCTGCTCGCCACCCGGGTGCGCAGCCACGACCTGCTCCGCATCGCGCCGGCCACCGCGCGGCTCGGCGCCGGGCTCTTCAGCCTGGATCTCTGGGGCGGGGCCACCTTCGACGTGGCGCTGCGCTTCCTGCGGGAGGACCCCTGGACCCGCCTGCACCGCCTGCGCGAGGCGGTGCCCAACGTGCTCTTCCAGATGCTGCTGCGCGGCTCCAACGCCGTCGGCTACACGAACTACCCGGACAACGTGGTGGAGCGCTTCGTCGCCGAGGCCGCGGCGAGCGGCGTGGACGTCTTCCGGGTCTTCGACGCCCTCAACTGGACGAGGGGGATGACCGTGGCCATGGAGGCGGTGCGCCGGAGCGGCAAGGTCTGCGAGGCCGCCATGTGCTAAACCGGCGACATCACCGATCCCCGGCGGGACAAGTACCCGCTCGACTACTACGTGGGGCTGGCCCGCGAGCTGGAGCGCATGGGCGCCCATTTCCTCGCGGTGAAGGACATGGCCGGGCTGATGAAGCCCATGGCGGCCCGCAAGCTCTTCACCGCGCTCAAGGCCGAGGTGGGGCTGCCGGTCCACTTCCACACCCACGACACCTCGGGGGTGGCCGCGGCGTCGGTGCTGGAGGCCGCCGCCGCCGGGGTGGACGTGGTGGACGCGGCGCTGTCGTCGCTCTCCGGCCCGACCGCGCAGCCCAACCTGAACTCGCTCGCCGCGGCGCTGGCCGGGACCGGGCGCGACCCGGGGCTCGACCTGCCCGGGCTGCAGCGGCTGGCCGGCTACTGGGAGGCGGTGCGGGAGTGGTACGCGCCCTTCGAGTCGGGCCTGCGCAGCGGCGCCGCCGAGGTCTACTGGCACGAGATCCCGGGCGGCCAGTACTCCAACTTCCGGCCCCAGGTGGCCGGGCTGGGCCTCCTCGACCGCTGGGAGGAGTGCAAGGAGATGTACCGGAAGGTGAACCTGCTCCTCGGGGACATCATCAAGGTCACGCCCACCTCCAAGGTGGTGGGCGACATGGCCATGTTCATGGTGAAGAACGACCTGCAGCCGGAGGACGTGCTCGCCCGCGGGGAGGAGCTGGCCTTCCCGGAGTCGGTGGTGGGTCTCCTGCGGGACATGCTCGGGCAGCCGCACGGCGGCTTCCCGAGGCGCCTCCAGGAGGTGGCGCTGAAGGGGCAGGAGCCCATCCACTGCCGGCCCGGCGAGCTGCTCGAGCCGGCCGACCTCGAGGCGGAGCGCAGGCGCGCCGAGGAGCGGATGGGCGGCCCGGTGGACGACAAGGGGCTCGTCTCCTGGCTCCTCTACCCGAACGTCTACCCCGAGTTCCGCCGCCACCTCGACGACTACTCCGACACCTCCGTCGTCCCCACCCCCACCTTCCTCTACGGCCTCGACCCGGGCCAGGAGACGTCGGTGGAGATCGAGCCGGGCAAGACCCTCATCATCAAGCTGAACGCGGTCGGGAGCCTCCAGCCGGACGGCACCCGCAGCGTCTACTTCGAGCTGAACGGCGAGGCCCGCGCGGTCACCGTCCGCGACCGGGCCGCCAGCACCTCGAAGGCGGCGCGCCCCAAGGCCGACCGGGGCAATCCCAAGCAGGTGGGGGCCCCCATGCCCGGCAAGGTGCTCAAGGTGAACGTCCTGCCGGGCGACACCGTGCGCGCCGGCGACGTGCTCCTCGTGACCGAGGCCATGAAGATGGAGACCAACGTCAAGCTTCGCGCCGACGCCACCATCACCGAGGTGCGCGTGAAGGAGGGCGACACGGTCGAGAAGGACGACCTCGTCGCCGTCCTGGCCTGAGGCCCGGGGTCAGTTCCAGTAGTAGCGGAAATTCACCCAGGCGAGCGTGGTCTGGGAGGCGAGCTGGCTCTCGAGCCGGGAGATCTTCCAGTCGATCTCGAGGCCGAGCGCCATCTCCGGGCGGCCGGTGTAGTAGAAGCCGAAGCCGTACTCCTGGGAGGTGGTCACGCCGCTCGACCCCACCGGCGAGATGATGCCGTAGGCGAGGTTCGCCCCCAGGGGCAGCCAGGGCAGGAGCGGCTTCGCGTCGAAGTCCACCATGGCCTGCAAGTCGACGCCGTTCTGCGACGAGGAGGCCTTCCCGGTCTTGGTGGGGATGAGGTACTGGAAGCTCAGCGTCGCCCCCAGGAACGGCCAGGGAGCCCAGGAGCCGACCAGGCCGCCGACGTAGGTCACGGTGTCGTCGGTCTGCAGGAACTGGTCGAGCGCGATGGAGCAGCCCTGGGGGTCGACGCGGCACTGGTTGAGCGCGTCGGCGAAGCCCTGCGCGAGCAGGATGCTGTAGACCGGCCCGTACTGGACGTCGAAGCTGGCCGCCACCCGGAACGTGTCCCCGATGGGGAGGCTGCCCTTCACGCCCACGTCGCCGGTGACCCGGGCCGACGAGCCGACCACCAGCACCGATCCGTTGCCGGTCCCCAGGTAGGCGTTGGCCGCGACCGCCGCGCGCGCCGACAGGTACTCGAGGATGCGCACGTTCATGAGCACGCCCAGGCCGAGCCCGGTGTAGCCGTACCACTTGTTGTCCTGGAGGATGGCGGGCGGCTGGAGCTGGAGCTGCGGGCCCAGGGCCTGGCCGGCGCCCAGGCCGAAGGTGGTGGCGAAGGCGGTGTACGAGAAGGGGTCCTCGATGATGTGCGACGGGAGGAATGCGTGGCCGCCGAGCTCGCGTCCCCACTTCTGGGGCGCGTCCGTGGCGGCCGGCGACGCCGGTGCCGGGGCCGCGGTGGCGCCGGCGGCCGGCTTCGTCGCCGACTCCTGCGCCCGGGCGTCGAGGGTCCACAGCAGTGCAGCGGCCAAGGTCAGCGCGGCGATCGATCGCAAGGTGAACCCCTCCCGGGACGGCGGACGGGGACGTCCCCGTCGGCCGCGCCATGCTAATACATCCGCTGGAATACGGCCGCCCGGGAATCCGGCCATGACCGAGACCACCCCAGCGCCCCTGCGCGTCCTCGTCGTCGACGACGAGCCCAACATCCGGGACACGCTCGCCCTCTGCGTGCAGTCGGCCGGGGCGCAGGCCGACAAGGCCGGCACCGGCGCCGCCGCCCTCGACGCGCTCCGCATGGCCCCGTACGACCTGGCCTTCTGCGACCTGCGGCTGGGTCCGGAGAGCGGCCTCGACCTCGTCCCCCGGATGCTCGCCGAGCGGCCCGGGCTCGACGTGGTGGTGATCACGGCGTTCGCGACCTTCGACTCCGCCGTCGAGGCCATCCGCCGCGGGGCCCGCGACTATCTTCCGAAGCCCTTCACCCCGGCCCAGATCCGGCACGTCCTCGAGACGGCCCGGGAGCGGCGCGCCACCGCCTCCCGGCTGGGCGAGCTCGAGTCGCGCCTCGCCGACGCGGCTCCCGAGGTAGACCTGTCGTCCGACTCGCCCCGCGTGCGAGCCGCCCTGGAGACGCTCCTGCGCGCCGCCCCGCACGACGTCGCGGTGCTCCTGCGCGGCGAGAGCGGGACGGGCAAGGGCGTGCTCGCCCGCGCGCTCCACGCCCACGGCCCGCGCCGGGAGCGACCCTTCGTGGTGGTGAACTGCCCGACCCTCTCCGAGGAGCTGCTCGCGAGCGAGCTCTTCGGCCACGCGCGCGGGGCCTTCACCGGCGCCACCCGCGACCAGCCCGGGCGCATCGAGGCCGCCGAGGGGGGCACCGTCTTCCTGGACGAGATCGGCGAGATCTCGCCGGCCCTGCAGGCGAAGCTCCTGCGCTTCCTGCAGGAGAAGCGCTTCGAGCGGCTGGGGGAGAACCGCACCCGGGTCGCCGACGTCCGGGTCGTCGCCGCCACCAACCGCGACCTCGAGGCCGCCGTGCGCGACGGGCGCTTCCGGGAGGACCTGCTCTACCGCCTCAACGTGGTGGAGGTGACGGTGCCCCCGCTCCGCGACCGGGCCGAGGACATCCTCCCGCTGGCCCGCCGGTTCGTGGCCTTCTTCGCGCGGCAGGCGCGGCGTCCTCCCCCCGAGCTCTCCCCGGCCACCCAGCGGATGCTGCTCGCCTGGCCCTGGCCGGGCAACGTCCGGGAGCTGCGCAACGCGCTCGAGCGGGCCGTGCTGCTCTCGCCCGGGCAGGTGCTCGAGCCGGAGGGCTTCCCGGAGCGCATGGCCGGCCACGCCACCCCCGTCCCGGCGCTGGGGGGCGACTTCACGGTGGAGGACGTCGAGCGGGAGCACATCCTGCGCGTGCTCGCCCGGTCGGCCACCCAGGAGGAGGCGGCGCGCATCCTGGGGCTCGACGTCTCGACCCTCTGGCGGAAGCGGAAGCGCTACGACCGGTGATCCCGGTGGCCGTCGCTAGGGGCCGCGCGGGAGCGTGAACCAGAAGGTGCTTCCCCGGCCCGGCTCGCTCTCCGCCCCCATGTCCCCGCCGTGGGCGCGGACCACCTCGCGGGAGATGTGCAGGCCGAGCCCGACCCCGCCCCGGCGCGACCCGGGCACCTGGAAGAAGCGCTCGAAGATCCGCTCCCGGTACAGGGTCGGGAACCCCTCCCCGGTGTCGCGGACCTCGAAGCGGACGAGCGGGCCCTCGTCCCGTACCGCCGCCACCACCTCCCCGCCGGAGGGGGTGTGGCGCAGCGCGTTCCCGAGCAGGTTGGCGAGGACCACCTCGATGCGCTCGGGGTCGAGGGAGAGCGGGAGCGCGCCGGGCGGGACCTCGGCCCGTAGCGCGACGCCGGCGGTGCGGGCGGCCTCCTCCTGCTGCCGCACCGCCTGCTCGACCAGCGTGCGCGCGTCCACCGTGCTGGCGTGGAGGTCGACGCGGCCGGCCTGGATCCGGGAGAGGTCGAGGATGTCGTCCACCATCCCCTGCAGCCGCTCGCAGTCCTGGCGGGCGGCCCCGAGCAGGTCGGCCTGCGACGCCGTGAGCGGGCCGGCCGCCCCCTCCGCGCACATGTGGACGGCGAGGCGCAGCGAGGTGAGCGGCGTGCGGAACTCGTGGGCCACGGTCGCCACCAGGTCGTTCTTCAGCTCGTCGAACCGGACCAGCCGGGTCACGTCCTGGAGCACCACCGTGACGCCGGTCACGGCGCCCTCCTCGGAGTAGAGGGCGGTGGCGCGCGGGAGGAGCCGCCGGGGGCCGTCGGGCATCTCGATCCGCACCGCCTCCTCGAGGCCGCGCGGCGCCCAGGCCCCCTTCCCGGAGAGGACGTGCGCGCTCACCGCCGCGACCCGCTCGCGGAGCGCCGGGGCGAGCGCGTGGAGCCGGTGGGCGCCGGCCTCCCCCGGCCCGGTCCGCAGGAGCTGGTCGGCGGACCGGTTCAGGTTCGTGACCTCGCCCGCGGCGTCGAGCACCAGCACCGGATCGGGGAGGCTGTCGATGGCGGCCTGCGACGCCTGCTGGGCCTGGATCAGGTCGCCGAGCGAGCTCCGGCGGTACTCCTCCAGCCGGTCGGCCATGGTGTTGAACTCGGCCGCCAGCGCGGCGATCTCGTCCCCGCCCCGGGGGACGGCGCGCGACTCCAGGTCCCCCTCGCCGAATCGCCGGACCGCGAGCGAGAGCGACGAGAGCGGCTTCACGATCCGGGCGGTGAGCCCGAAGGACACCGCGATCCCCGCGAGCAGCGCGGCGCCGGTGACGAGGAGCAGGAGCTGGAGCAGCCGGTCGGCGTCCCGGCGCGCCTGGTTGCCCTTGCGGACCATGGCGTCCTGGTTGAGCGAGAGCACGCCGTCGATGGCCGCCCGCACGGCCTGGGACCGCTCCTGGAGGAGGCCGAGCCGGCCCACGCCGCCGTCGGTGGCCACCGCGGGCCCACCGTCGGCCTCCTGCCAGGCGCTCCAGGCCTCCCGCAGCCTCCGCGTGACCTGGCCCTCGCCGGGCTCGGTGAGGTTCGCCTCCTGGGTGCGCAGCTCGGCCTCGAACCGGTCGCGCAGCAGCGCCGCGGGCTCCTCCGGCGGGCGGTCGAGCGCCCGCAGGAGCGCCTCCCGGTCCAGGCCGTCGAGCGCGTCGCCCATGCGCTGGGCCGCGAGCACGGATCGGTAGTTGTCCCGCAGGATCCGGTCGGCGCCGTCGCCGAGCGACGCCACCGTGCGCAGCGAGGCCAGCCCCACGAGCAGGAGCGCCAGCGCGAGCGGGACCTGCGCGAGCAGGAGTCGCGTGCGCAGCGTCATGGCTTGCCCCGCTCCTCCTCGAAGGACACCACGTGCACGTCGAGCCCGTCCGCCCCGGCCACCACCCGGTCCACCACCGAGCGGCGCAGGAGCCCCCTCCATCCCGCCTCCCCGCCCCGCCCCAGCACGATGTCGCTCACGCGGTGGGTGCGGGCGAAGTCGAGGAGCGCCGCGGCCGGGTCGGCGGACCGCAGCCGCACCACCTCGCCCCCGAGCTCCCGCGCCCGCGCGATGTTGGCGTGCAGGTGGCGCTGCGCCTCCGAGTCGATGCGCGCCGGCGCCTCCCGCGGGGTCTCCACGTGGACCGCGTACCACTCGGTGCTGAGCCGGCCCGCCATGCGCGAGCCGCGCCGGAGCAGCGTGGCGGCGTGGGGCGGGTTGGACGAGAGGCAGACCATCACGCGACCGGGCGCCGGCGCGGAGGGCAGGGTCGAGGGCTGCCGGGTGGCCGCCTGGTCGAGGCTCCGGGCCACCTCCCGCAGCGAGAGCTCGCGCAGCGCGGCCAGGTTGGCGTCGCGGAAGAAGTGCTCGAGCGCCCAGGGGATCCGGTCGGGCGGGTAGATCTTGCCCGCCCGGAGCCGGTCGAGCAGGTCCTCCACCGCGAGGTCGAGGTTCACCACCTGGTCGGCCCGTTCCACCAGCGAGTCGGGCACGGTCTCGCGCACCTGCACCCCGGTCATGCGGTGGACCAGGTCGTTCAGCGACTCGAGGTGCTGCACGTTGAGCGCGCCGATGACGTTCACGCCGGCGTCGAGCAGCTCCTCCACGTCCTGCCAGCGCTTGGGGTGGCGCGAGCCGGGCGCGTTGGTGTGCGGGATCTCGTCGACGACGGCCACGGTCGGCGCGCGCGCCAGGACGGCGTCGAGGTCCATCTCCTCGACGACGACCCCCCGGTACTCGACCCGCCGGCGCGGCACGAGCTCCAGGTCGCCCACGAGCGCCTCGGTCTCCGCCCGGCCGTGGGTCTCGACGAGCGCCCCCACCACGTCGACGCCTCGCCGCCGCAGGGCGTGCGCCTCCTCCAGCATGCGCCAGGTCTTCCCCACGCCGGCGGCGAACCCGACGTAGAGCTTGAGCTTGCCCTTCCGGGCCCGCTCGACGAGCTCGAGGAAGTCCTGCGGGCGCTTTTGCTGCGGCCCGGTCATCCCATCCCTTCTACCCCCTCGGCGCGGCGGACGGGCGGCCGAACTGCCGGTCGAGCGCGAGGTCGAGGAGCAGCACGTTCACCCGGGGCTCGCCGAGCAGGCCGAGGTCGCGCCCCTCGGTGGCGTCCTCCACGAGCGCCCGCACCCGCGCCTCGGCGACGCCCCGCGCACGGGCCACCCGCGGGACCTGCCAGGCGGCCGCGGCCGGGGAGAGGTGCGGGTCGAGCCCGCTCCCCGACGCGGTGACGAGCTCCGCCGGCACGGGCTCCGGCGCACCGGGGTTCGCGGCGCGAAGCCGCCCGAGCTCCGCCTGCGCCCGCTCCCGGAGCCTGGCCGAGGTGGGGCCCAGGTTGGACCCGCCCGAGGCCATGGGGTCCCATCCGTTGCCGGCGGCGGAGGGGCGCGGCTGGAAGTAGGCCGGGTCCGAGAAGCGCTGGGTGAGCAGCGCCGAGCCCACCGGCCGGCCGGCCTCGTCCCGCACGATGCTGCCCGAGGCCTGCGCGGGGAAGAGGAGCCGGGCCAGCCCGGTCACCGCGAGCGGGTAGGCGATGCCGGTGAGGAGCAGCGTGACGACGGTGACGCGGAGCGAGGCGAGGAGCGTCGTGCGCAAGGGGACCTCGTCAGGCGGCGCCGATGGCGGAGAGCGCCAGGTCGATGAGCTTGATGCCCACGAAGGGCGCGACCACCCCGCCCACCCCGTAGACGAGCAGCGAGCGGCGCAGGACGGCCGCGGCGCCGAGGGGCCGGTAGCGCACCCCCCGCAGCGCCAGCGGGATGAGCAGGACGATCACCACGGCGTTGAAGATCACCGCCGAGAGGATGGCGCTGTAGGGCGACGCGAGGTGCATCACGTCGAGCGGGGCCATCTCCGGGTAGGCGGCCACGAAGAGCGCCGGGAGGATGGCGAAGTACTTGGCCACGTCGTTGGCGATGGAGAAGGTGGTCAGCGATCCGCGGGTCATGAGCAGCTGCTTGCCCACCTCCACGACCTCGAGGAGCTTGGTGGGGTTGGAGTCGAGGTCCACCATGTTGCCGGCCTCCTTGGCGGCCTGCGTGCCGGTGTTCATGGCCACGCCCACGTCGGCCTGGGCCAGCGCCGGCGCGTCGTTGGTCCCGTCGCCGGTCATGGCCACGAGCTTGCCCTTCGCCTGCTCCTCCTGGATGAGGCGCATCTTGGCCTCGGGGGTGGCCTCGGCGAGGAAGTCGTCCACGCCGGCCTCGCGGGCGATGGCGGCCGCCGTGCGCGGGTTGTCGCCGGTGATCATGACGGTGCGGATCCCCATGGCCCGGAAGCGCTCGAAGCGCTCCGCGATGCCCCCCTTCACCACGTCCTTCAGCTCGACGATCCCGAGCACCCGCCCGCCCTCCGAGACGGCGAGCGGGGTCCCGCCCGCGTCCCCGATCCGCCCGGCCGCGGCCGCCATCTCCTCCGGCATCCCGCCGCCCAGCGAGGTCACGTGGCGCGCCACCGCGTCCACCGCGCCCTTGCGGATGACCCGGTCGTGGAGGTCGCAGCCGCTCATCCGGGTCTGGGCCGTGAAGGGGACGAACCGGGCCGCCTCCCCGACGTCGCGCGCGCCCAGGGCGAACCGGTCCCGGGCCAGCGCCACGATGGAGCGTCCCTCCGGCGTCTCGTCGGCGAGGCTCGCCAGCTGCGCCGCGTCGGCCAGGTCCTCCACGCGCACGCCCGGCGCCGGGACCAGGTCGGTGGCCATGCGGTTGCCGAGGGTGATGGTCCCGGTCTTGTCGAGGAGCAGCACGTCCACGTCCCCGGCGGCCTCGACGGCGCGCCCGCTCATGGCGAGCACGTTCTTCCGGAGCAGCCGGTCCATGCCGGCGATGCCGATGGCGGAGAGGAGCCCGCCGATGGTGGTCGGGATGAGGCACACCAGCAGCGCGACGATGGCGGTCACCGACAGGTGGATGCCCGCGTAGGCCGCGATGGGCACGAGCGTGACGCAGGCCACCAGGAAGACCAGCGTGAGCCCCACGAGCAGGATGTGGAGCGCGATCTCGTTGGGGGTCTTCTGCCGCGAGGCCCCCTCGACCAGGCCGATCATCCGGTCCAGGAAGGACTCGCCGGGGTTCGCCGTGATCCGCACCAGGATCCGGTCGGAGAGCACGGTGGTGCCGCCGGTGACCGCGCTGCGGTCGCCTCCCGACTCGCGGATGACCGGCGCCGACTCCCCGGTGATGGCCGACTCGTTGACCGAGGCGACCCCCTCGATCACCTCGCCGTCGCCGGGGATCATCTGGCCGGCCTCCACCACCACCACGTCGCCCTTGCGCAGCGAGGCGGCCGGGACCCGCTCCTCCCGGCCCGCCGCGATCCGGCGGGCCTCGACGTCCTTCCGCATCTTTCGGAGCGTGTCGGCCTGGGCCTTGCCGCGCCCCTCGGCCACCGCCTCGGCCAGGTTGGCGAAGATCACGGTGAACCAGAGCCAGAGGCCGACCGCCAGCGTGAACCAGCCCGGCGGCGCGCCGGGCGGCGGCGCCACGCGGTCCCGCACCCAGAGCAGCGTGGTGAGGAGGCTGCCCACCTCCACCACGAACAGGACCGGGTTGCGGGCGACGAGGCGCGGGTCGAGCTTTCGCAGGCTCGCGAGCGCCGCGGCGCGGAGGAGGCCCGGATCGAGTAGGGACGTCCTGCGGCTCCTAGACGGCATGGCTAGAAGGTCCTCCCGCCCCGCGCGGCGAAGTGCTCGAGGACCGGCCCCAGCGAGAGCGCAGGGAAGAAGGTCAGCGCCCCCACCACCAGGATCACTGACACGAGCAGGAGCACGAAGGTCGCGCCGCCGGTGGGGAACGTGCCCGGTCCGGGCGCCACCGACTTCTTCGCCACCATCGCGCCGCCGATGGCCAGCGCCGGGACGATCATGAGGAAGCGGCCCACGAGCATGTCCACTCCGAGCGCCAGGTTCCAGAAGGGGGTGTTGGCGTTCAGCCCGGCGAAGGCCGACCCGTTGTTGGCGGCTCCGCTCGTGAAGGCGTAGAGGAGCTCGGAGAGCCCGTGGGGCCCGGCGTTGCCGAGCGACGAGGTCCCCTGCGGGATCACCGCCGAGGTCCCGGTCCCGACGAGCACCGCGACCGGGAAGACCAGGATGTAGATCACCGCCAGCTTCATCTCGCGCCCCTCGACCTTCTTCCCCAGGTACTCCGGCGTGCGCCCCACCATCAGCCCGGCCAGGAATACGGTGAGGACGACCATCACGAGCATCCCGTAGAGGCCCGCGCCGACGCCGCCGAAGACCACCTCGCCGAGCTGCATGTTCACGAGGGGCACGAGCCCGCCGATGGGCGTGAAGCTGTCGTGCATCGCGTTCACCGCGCCGCAGGAGGCGTCGGTGGTGATGGTCGCGAAGAGCGCCGAGGCCGCCACCCCGAAGCGGGTCTCCTTCCCCTCCAGGTTCCCCGCCGACGGGTCGATCCCCATGCCGGCCAGGGCCGGGGTGTGCCCCGACTCGGCGCCGTAGGCGACCGTGACCCCGGCGAGGAAGAGCACCGCCATGGCGGCGAAGAGCGCCCAGCCCTGCCGGGAGTCCCTCGCCATGCGTCCGTAGGTGTAGGTGAGCCCCGCCGGCACGAGGAAGACGAGGAGCATCTGCACGAGATTGACGAGGGGCGTCGGGTTCTCGAACGGATGGGCGCTGTTGGCGTTGAAGAAGCCTCCGCCGTTCGTCCCCAGCATCTTGATGGCCTCCTGCGAGGCCACCGGGCCGAGCGGGATCACCTGCGCCGCGCCCTCGACGGTCTCCACCCGGAGGTTCGGCGCCAGGGTCTGCACCACCCCCTGGGAGACGAGGAAGAGCGCGACCGCGAAGGAGAGCGGGAGCAGCACGTAGACCGTGCCCCGCACGAGGTCCGCCCAGAAGTTCCCGAGCGTGCTCGTCCCGGCGGGGCCGCCGCGCCGGGTGAGCCCGCGGGCCAGGGCCAGCGCCACCCCCATGCCGGCGGCGGCCGACGTGAAGTTGTGCCAGGCCAGCCCGGCCATCTGGGCCAGGTACCCCATGGTCGTCTCGCCGGAGTAGGCCTGCCAGTTCGTGTTGGTGGTGAAGCTGACCGCGGTGTTCCAGGCCAGCGCCGGGGGCACGGCGCCGAGCCCGTTCGGGTTCCCGGGCAGGACGGCCTGGAGCCGCAGGATGGCGTAGGTGACGAGCACGCCCATCGCGCTGAAGAGGAGCAGCGCGGTGGAGTACTCCTTCCAGTCCTGCTCCCGGTCCGGGTCCACGCCGGAGAGGCGGAAGAGGAGCCGCTCCAGCGGCCCGAGGAGCCGGGGAAGCGGGCGGGCCCGGCTCTCGAAGACCCGGTAGAGCCAGATCCCCACCGGCTTCGTGAGGACGAGCACGAGGAAGGAGAAGAGGCCGATCTCCAGCCAGCCATGGACGGTCACGGGGGGGCTCCTAGAAGCGCTCGGCGCGGAGGAGGGCGTAGGCCAGGTAGGCCGCGAGGAGCACGGAGATGCCGATGCCGAGGGCGTAGTCGATGGACACGGGCGTCCTCCTCACTTGACCGGTCGTGGGGCGTGCCGGCGTGCGATGGCCTGGCAGCGGTCGTCGCACTCCGGGAACTGGACCAGGAACTCGACCTGCCGGATGCAGCGCTCCTCGAGCGCGTCGGAGCGGGGCCGCTCGTCGCAGAGGGCCTCGGTCTCGGACAGGGTCCGCTCGTAGAGGACGCGTCGGCGCTCCGGGTCCATCCCCTCCAGGGCGCGGCGCTCGGCGGTCCGGCTCCAGGCGAAGAGGGCCAGCGCGGCGAGCACGGCGACGACGAGCAGCGCGCGGAGCGCGAGCTCGCGGCGGCGGAGGCGCGCGCCGCCCGCGCGGTTGGGGGCACCGGATGGAGGGGCTTCGCCGGAGGTCGCCATGGCCTCTCCTGGAGCACCGGCCGTGCCACCCGGCCTCCCGGGATTCCGCGGGGTTGTCGCGCCGCCGCGCCCGGCCGCATTGCAACCTGCAAGGACCCGCCGCCGCGACCTTGCGAAACGAGGGGCTAGGCCCGCGCCCCGAGCGCCTCGGCGATGACCCGGTCCAGGTCGGCGGCGAGGTAGGGCTTCGCGAGCACGCCGTCGAACCCGAACTTGCGCGGGTCGGACATCACCTCGGCGTCGAAGTAGCCGCTGCACGCGACGGCGCGCAGCCCCGGGTCGGCGGCCCGCATCCGCGCCACCGCCTCGGCCCCGCCCATCCCGCCGGGGACGGTCAGGTCGAGGAGCACCAGGTCGAAGCGCCGGCCGGCCTCGAGCGCCGACCGGTGCAGGGCCACCGCCTCGGCCCCGTCGGCCGTCGCCTCGGCCTCGACGCCGTGCCGGCGAAGCTGCTTCACCCCGACCTTCAGCACGAGCGGCTCGTCGTCCATGATGAGGACCCGCAGGCCGCCGTCGGGGGCCGCGACCGGGGTGGCCCGCGCCTCGGCGTCCGCGGCGCCCTCCGCCGCCGGGAGCAGCACGGTGATGGTCGTTCCGACGCCCGGCGTGGAGTCGACGGAGACGTGGCCGCCGTGCCGGCGGACGATGGAGTAGCAGGTGGCGAGCCCCAGGCCCGTCCCGGTGGGACGGGTGGTGAAGAACGGGTCGAAGACGCGCGGCAGCGCCTCCGGGGCGATCCCGTGCCCGGAGTCGCGGACGGCCACCTCGACGAACCTCCCCGCCTCGAGGCCCGCCACCTCGCCCGGACGGAGCTTCCGCTGGCGCGCGCGGATGCGCACCTCGCCGGCGCCCTCGATGGCCTGCCGGGCGTTCACGAGCAGGTTGCTCCAGAGCTGGCTCATGTGCCCCTCGTCGGCGAGCACCGGGGGGAGGCCGGGGTCGATCTCGAAGCGGGCCCGGACCGAGGAGCCGCCCAGGGAGAGCTTCACGGCGTCGGCGAGCATCCGCGTGACGTCGAGCCGCCGGAGGCTGGGCGCGCCTCCGGTGGCGAAGGTGAGCAGCTGCCGGGTCAGGTCCCGGGTCCGGGCCAGCGCGGAGAGCGCCACCTCCAGCTCGCGGCCGGCCGGGCTCCCGGCCGCCACCTGGCCAAGCGCCAGCTCCACGTGGCCGAAGACCGCGGTGAGGAGGTTGTTGAAGTCGTGGGCGATCCCGCCGGCCACGAGCCCGAGCGACTCGAGCCGCTGCGCCTTGCGCAGCTCCTCCTCGGTCCGCTCGCGCTCGGTGGTGTCCAGGATCGTGTAGAGGGTGGCCGGGCGACCCTCGTGCTGGATGCCCTTGACCATCCGCTCGACCTTCCGGACCGCGCCCCCGGGGTGGACCACCCGGTAGGCCAGCACCGGCGCCATCCCGGCGCCTCCGGCCCGCTCCAGCTCCCGGTCGGCCGCGACGAGCCCCCGATCCTCCGGGTGCACCACGAGGTCGACGAGCTCGGCGCCCGGGCGCCCGAGCTCCGCCGGCGGGCGGCCCAGGATCTCGCCGGCCGCCGAGTTGGCGTACACCACGCGATCGTCCTGCAGGATCAGGATCCCCAGGGATGCCCGCTCGGCGATCTCGCGGAACTTGGCCTCGGCGTCGTGGCGGGCGGTGACGTCCTGGAGCACCCCGATCACCGGCGCGTCGGGTCCGGCCCGTCCGCCCTCGAGGGAGAGCGTGGTCTCTCCCCAGAAGATCGACCCGTCCCTGCGGACGCCGCGCCGCTCCAGCGTGCCGGCCGGCAGCTCCCCGGAGCGGATCCGCGCCACCAGGCCGCGGTCGAGCTCCCGGTCGTCCGGGTGGATCACCTCGTGCCAGGCCATCCCGAGCAGCTTGCCCTCGCTCCAGCCGGTGATCCGGCAGTAGCGCTCGTTCACCTGGAGGAAACGATCGTCGGCCCCCACGGCGAAGATGCCCACCGGGGCCTTCTCGAAGGTGGTCCGGAAGCGCGCCTCGCTCGCGCGCAGCGACCGGGCGAGCGCCGCCTCGCGGCGGCGCATGCGCCGGCTCGCCACGAGCGCCGCCGAGAGCCCGGTCAGGCCGAGCCCCAGCACCAGCATCACCGATCCCTCCACCCAGGGCGGCCGGGCGCGGCTGGCGGCGACGAAGGCCCTTCCCCCGGTGAAGCGCACGGTCCAGGTCCGGTCGTTGACGGTGAGGCGCTGGAGGACCGAGAGCGGGGGCGGTTCCTCCACCGGGACCTCGCTGTCGTGCAGCAGGGCGGCGGGCGCGACCTGCTCCCCGTCGAAGACCTCCACCCGGAAGAGCCGGGCGTCCCGCCCCAGCACCGCCTCCATGACGTCCCGCATGCGCACCGGGGCGTAGGCCCAGCCGGACAGGGCGGTGCGCCGCCCCGCCGCCCCCTCCGGCTCCTCTCCCCGGGCGTAGACCGGGACGAAGTCGATCACCGCGGGCACGGGGTGGTGCCCCACCTCCTGCTGCAGGGTGACCTTCCGGGAGGTGGTGGCGGCGCCCGAGTCCCGGGCGCGCAGCATGGCCTCGCGGCGGACCGGCTCGGCGAGCCCGTCGAACCCGAGCGCGCGACGGTTCTGCTCGCTGAAGGGCTCGATGTAGACCACCGCGCTGTACCCGTCGCGGTCGCCGGGGGGACGGACCGCGTAGTCCGGGAAGCCCTCGGCGCGCATGCCCTGCTCGTGGCGCTGGAGCTCCCCGGCCGGGAGGGCCCGGGAGTACCCGACGCCCAGGATCTCCGGGTAGGCCAGCTCGAGGTGGAGGCGGGCCACGTAGCGGCGCCACTCGTCCCGGCTCACCTCGTCCGAGGCCGCGACCAGGCCCGCGGCGCCGCGCAGGATGGCGTCGTAGGCGTCGAACCGCTCGGTGATCTTGGTGGAGACGATCTGCGCGTCGGCCCGGAAGTGCTCGGCGACGAGCCGCTGCTGCGCGCCCTGCAGCGCCCGCCACCCGAGCAGGAGCAGGATCGAGGAGACGAGGAAGACCCCGACCGGGAGCAGGTCGAGGAAGCGCTCCGGTACCGGCCGCGAACCGCCTGCCGCCACGTCGCCTCCGCAGAGCGGGATGCCCTGCCCCGCATCCTGCCATCTCCCGGGGCGGGCGGGATCCCCGACCGGCCGGCGGGCCCCGCCCGGGGCGCGGCACGCCTAGGCCGGGGCGTCCTCGGGCTTGCGGGCCGTGGGGCGGAGCCGCATGAGCTCGCCGTACTTGAGGCGCTCCTCGAGACGGCAGGACCAGACCAGCTGCCCGTCGTGCACGGTCATGTCCGGGCAGGAGTCGCACATCGACTGGCGCCCGTCGGGGAGCACGTCCACCGGCTGGATGATCATCACCGACTGGAGGTGAAGGGGACGGAGCGCCCTGCGCGGGTCGGCCGCCACCGCGCGCCCCCAGGCCCGGGCCGCCTTGCGCAGGCCCGGGTCGACGGCGCCGAGCGCGAGGAGGCTGCGCCCGCTGGCGTGGACCTCCGGGGTGACGTAGCCCAGGTAGCGGCCGTTCCAGAGGTGGTTCGCGACCTGGGAGAGCTCCACGAACTTCGGCCCGGCGCTGCCGTAGAAGCGATCGCCGTCGCCCAGGAGCAGCGTCATGAGCCACTTGAAGGAGTCCGGGCTCTCGGTGCCGTTCAGGTAGGCCGCCGGCTCGAACTCGGGGAAGCGGCGGCGCAGGACGTCCACCACCTCCTGGGCGTGGATGTCGGTGCGCTGCTTCCCGGCGCGGGTGTAGGTGAGCCCCTTCACCTCCACCTTCTCCTCGCCGGCGAAGTACTCGAAGTGCTCCTGGATGGCGGCGCGGAAGGCGATGAACACCACCACGTGGACCTTGTCGGCGTTGCGGCGCGCCCACTCCAGGATGTCCGGGGCGTGGTGCAGCGTCTTCTCGTAGATCGTGGAGTTGAAGGCGCAGGAGAGCCCGCCCACCGCGGCCACCTTGTCGGCGTACTCCTGCCGGAGCGCGTTCAGGTCGATCTCGCTGGCGCCCTTCCAGCCGGGCCGGGTCTGCAGGCTGTCCACGTGGAAGGTGAAGCCGCGGAGCCCGGCCTGCTTGAGGTCGCGCAGCAGCGCGTCGGTGAGGCCGTGGCCGTTCGTGTTCACCACCGGCTTCAGGCCGCGCGCCGCGATCATGCGCACCACCTCCACGATCTCGGGGTGCACGAGCGGGTCGCCGCCGGCCACCGAGACCGCGTCGGTCTGGCGGTACTTCTCGAAGACGTCGAGGTCGGCGCGGACCTGCGCGAGCGTCTTGTGGCTGCCCTTGGCGTTCGCCGAGTAGCAGCCGTCGCAGTAGATGTTGCACTCCTTGGTGGGCTCGAGCCAGGAGATGACGTTGTCGGTGACGCTCCAGGGGAGCCGGTAGAGCTTGCGGTGGTCGAGCTTCTTCATCGAGGGCCTCGCACGGTCCGGGGAGTGGAAGCCGCGGAATCTCGCCCGGACCACACGGGGTGTCAACGAGCGTTTCGGCCGCCGGAGCGGGCTCGTGGACCGGAACGCTCCACGTCGCGTCGCCCGGCCCGGTGCCGCGCTCAGGGCGCGATGGTGAGGCCCAGCGCGATCTCCCCCTGCAGGAGCGGGATCCCGCCATTCACCATGAGTGCAGCCCCGTCCGGTGCGGAGAGGAAGGCGCCGGAGGCCAGCATGACCGGCAGGAGGAAGCGGGCCTGCAGGCGGAGCGCCAGGGCCTCGGAGAGCCACCACTTGGCTCCTCCCCCGATGTGGAAGGCGAGCAGGAAGGCGTCGCGGGGGCGCAGGGTGAGGGCGCCCTCGACCTGGACGTCGGAGGGGCTGAACCAGGCCACGCCGAGCCCGCCGGAGAGGAACGGCTCCACCGTCCCCTGGCCGAGGCGGGTCGTGCCGCCCAGCTGCAGGTACTGGGTGAGCACCCCGAAGGGCGGGGCGTCGGCGTAGATCACGCTGCGTGAAGTGAAGTGGGCGGTGGGGCGCGCCAGGAGCCAGAGCAGCTCCAGCTGGGACCGGCCGTCGAGCTCCAGGTCGAGGGCCAGCCCCACGTCGGGGGCGGCGTCGAGGGCGAGCGTGCCGGCCGCGGTGGTCACGCCCGTGCTCCAGAAGAGTCCCGCCGACGGGGTGAGCTCGACCTTCCGGGCCGAGGGCGCCACGAACGCCTGCCGCGCGTACGACTGGGCCCGCCCGGCCCCGGCCGGGCAGGCGAGCAGGACGGTCACGGCGGCCGCGGCCAGGCGGTTCACCCGGGGATCCACCCGGGCGAGCCTATCAGGCGGGCCGGGTCCCGAGAGGGCCGGTGTCGCCGGCCCGGGGGTGGCGGTATCGTGGCCCCGGCGCCATGCAGCCGGTCCTCCGCGGAATCTTCTGGTCGGGCGTGTACGTGATCGGCGTGACCCTCCCGCTGCTCGTGGGGGCGCTCTCCATCCCGGGCGGAGGGCCGGCCTCGCTGGGGGTGGGGCTCGCCGGAGGCCTGGGGTACGTCGCGCTCTCCATGCTGGCGCTCGAGCTGGCGCTGGTCTCGCGCATGGACGAGGCCGCCGGGGCCTTCGGCCTCGACACGCTCCTGCGCTTCCACCGGGAGGCCGGCGTGGCGGCGCTGCTCCTCGTCGGCGCGCACGTGGGACTGCTCGTCCCGCGCGCCTACCCGTGGGCGGTGCTGGGCGCGGGCCCGTCGGTGCCCTGGCCGATCCGGGCCGGGACGCTGGCCGCCCTGCTCGTCCTCGGGCTGGTGGTCTCCTCGATCTGGCGCCGGCGGTTCCGGCTCCGCTACGAGACCTGGCAGCTCCTCCACGGGCTGGGCGCCGTGGCGGTGCTGGGCCTGGGCGCGCTCCACGTGGGCGCGCTGGGACGGGCCTCGGCGTCGCTCCCCATGCGCATCGTGGGCGCCCTGTACCTGGTGCTCTTCCTGGGCGTGCTCTTCCGCCACCGGCTGCTGCGCCCGCTCTGGCTCTTCCGCCACCCCTGGACGGTGGTGGACAACCGGCCCGAGGCGGGCGCGTCGCGGACGCTCGTCGTGCGACCGGAGGGGCACCCCGGCTTCTCGTTCCAGCCCGGGCAGTTCTCCTGGCTCGGCACCGGCCGGACGCCGTTCCACCTGGAGCAGCACCCGGTGTCGATGTCCTCCTCCGGCGAGGTCCCGCCATGCGGCCCGCTGTCGTTCACCATCCGTGCACTGGGCGACTGGTCGGGCGGCGTGGTCCCGGCGCTCCGCCCGGGGGACCGGGTCTGGGTGGACGGCCCGTGGGGCGCCTTCACGCCGGATCGCGCCGAGGGGCCGGGATGGGTGCTCATCGGCGGGGGCGTGGGGGTGGCGCCGCTCGTCTCCATGGTGGAGACGCTCGCCGACCGTGAGGACCGTCGCCCGGTGCTCGTCGTGCAGGGCGCCGGCGGCCCGGGCGACCGGACCCTGGGCGAGCGGCTCGACGCGCTCCGCTCCCGGCTCGACCTGCGGGTGGTCCCGGTGATGGAGCACCCGCCGCCGGGCTGGAGCGGGGAGCGGGGCCGCATCGACGCCGAGCTGCTCCGGCGCCACCTGCCGCGCGGCTTCCGGCGCCTGCAGTACTTCGTCTGCGGTCCTCCGGCGCTGCTCGACGCCATGGACCGGGTCCTCCCCGCGCTGGGGATCCCGGCCGACCGGATCCACGCCGAGCGACTGGAGATGGCCTAGGAGCCCCGTGCCCCCCCGCGCCGCCTCCACCGCGCTCGCGCTCGTGCTCGCCGCCTTCCTGGGGAGCGCGCTGGCGTTCGCGCTCGCGGTCCGCTCCGCGCCGGCCGGCGACGGGGCCTGGCCGGTCACGCACCGGAACTTCGGCGACGGCACCTGCACCACCTGTCACCGCCGCTGACGGGACCGCGGGCGCCGTGTAGAGTCGGTCCATGCCCTGTCCGGCCTGCGGATCGTCGCGGGTTCGCCCCTCCCGGCCGAAGGGAAGGGTCGAGGCCTTCCTGCGCTCCTGGACCGGCACCCGGTACCACGCCTGCAAGGACTGTGGATGGAGGGAACGGCTCCCCCGGGACGGGAAGGACGGCGCGGCCGGACCCGACCTGCGCTTCTGGGCCGCGCTGGCCCTCCTGGGGCTCGGGTTCCTGTACGTCCTCGTCCGGGTGGGTTGACGGCGCCCCGGGTCGGGCGATCCGACCCGACGTGAGCCTTTCCCGCCGGGCCGCCGGCGCGTCAGAATCGTCCCGCTCGCTCGTCCTTTCACCGGACCCCATGGACTCCTCCCGCTTCCCGCCGCTCGCCCGGCGCGCCGCACGAAACGTCGCCCAGGCCCTGCAAGCGCGCGTTCGCAGGCGCGTTGACGCGCTGGCTCGCCGGCTCGGCGGCGCCGCGGCGCGCGGGTCCCCTCCCGCCCGGCGCCGGGTGCGTCCGCCGGCGCCGGACGCCGGAACGCCCGCGCCGGAGGCCCGGGAGCCAGCGCCGTGAGCGACCTGGCCCACTTCGCCATCTTCTGGACGACCGGCCTCCTCACCGGGACCCTGCTCGGCTGGATGCTCGGACGAGCGGCGCCCCCGGAGGCGTCCAGGTCCCCGGCCGCGCGGGAGACCCTCCCCGAGCCGCGGCATCCGCGATAGCGCGCAGGCGCCGGACCCGCTCCTCCGCCGGGGGGTGGGTGGAGAAGAGGCGCGTCAGCCCACCGAGCCCGCCGAACGGGTTCACGATGTGCAGGCTGGCGGTGGCGGGCTCGGCCTGGGCCGGGACCACCTCGGCCTCCCGGTGCAGCTTCTCGAGCGCGCTCGCGAGCGCGAGCGGATCCCCGGAGATGCGAGCCCCGGACGCGTCGGCCTCGTACTCCCGCGAGCGCGAGATGCCGAGCTGGACCAGCGTGGCCCCGACGGGCGCGAGCAGCGCGAAGAGCAGGCCGCCGGCGGGGGGCCCCTCCTCCCCGTCCCGTCTCCCGAGCAGCCCGGAGAAGGCGAAGACGTTGCCCAGGTGGGAGACGGCGGTGGCGAGCCCGGCGGCCACCGTGGCCACGAGCACGTCGCGGTTCGCCACGTGGGCGATCTCGTGGGCCAGGACGCCGCGCACCTCCCGCGGGGTGAGGATCTCGAGGAGGCCGCGGGTCACCGCGACCGACGCGTTGCGGGGATTGCGCCCGGTGGCGAAGGCGTTGGCGTGCGGGGCGTCCACGAGGTGCACCCGCGGCTTGGGGATCCCAGCCCGGGCGGCGAGCTCCTCCACCATCCGGTGCAGCTCGGGCGCCTCCTCCTCCGGCAGCTCGCGCGCCCCCGACATGCGCAGCACGAGGCGGTCGGAGAAGTACCAGGCGAACAGGTTCATGCCGAGCGCCAGCAGGAGCGCCGGCCCGGTCCACCGGGGGCCGAGCGCCGCGCCGGCGCCGGCGACCAGGGCCGAGAGGGTTCCGAGGAGCAGGATGGTCTTCAGCTGGTTCATGTGCTTCCTCCGTCCCGGCGCGCCGGCGCCGGCGGGGGAAGCCTAGGCGCGGGGCGCCCCGCGACCATCACGAAATGTCAAATCGACGATGTGGCTTTCCCTAGGTGCGGACTGGCCGGGCCCGGGGCGTGCGCGCCGCCTCGGCGATGGCCACCGCCGCCGGGTGGCGGAGGCGCCGCTCGACGGTGATGGCGTAGAAGCGCTCCCGGACCTCGTCGGTCCGCCCCACCGGCACCACGCCGAGCTGGGCGCAGAGCTCCTTCTCGATGAGCACCGGCGCGGCGAAGACCCCCATGCCCCGGGACCCGAACGCCGCCAGCAGCGCGCCGTCGTCGAACTCCCCGGCCACGAGTGGCTTCACCCCCTGCCCGTCCATCCAGGCGTCGAGCCCCTGGCGGAGCGCCGTGCCCACCGCGGGGAGCAGCGTCGGGGCGCCGTCCAGCGAGCGCGGGAAGCCCCGGCGCAGGCCGGCCAGGGCCGGGGCCCCCAGGAACACCACCCCGCTCTCGGCGAGCAGGTGGGCGAAGGCCTTCACCCGCACCGTCTCCGGCGGCGGGCCGTCGGAGAGCACCAGGTCGAGCTCGTGCAGGGCGAGCGCGCCGAGCAGGTCCGGGGCCGGCCCCTCCCGGCAGACCAGCCGGAGGTCCTTCACGCCGTCCACCGCCGCCTGCAGGAGCCGCTCGGCCACGATCTTGGGGATGACGTCGGCGACCCCCACCGAGAAGGGGATGCGATCGCGGGTGGGCATCCCCTTCAGCGCCTGCTGCATCTCCCGTCCGGTCCGGAAGATGTCGTCGGCGTAGCGGAGCACCGTCCGGCCCACGTCGGTGAGCACGAGGCCGCGACCGCGCCGCTCCAGCAGCTCGTGGCCCAGCGAGGCCTCGAGCAGCTTGAGCTGGTTGGAGATGGTGGGCTGGGAGAGGCGCAGCTCCTGGCTGGCCCGGGCGATGCTGCCGGTGCGCGCAACCACCCAGAAGTAGTGGAGGTGGTGGTAGTTGAGCCATTCCATGCATTCAGTTTAACGAATCATCCATGAGAAACTATCTCATTTCACTTCGGGCCCCGGATGCCTAGACATCCACCACCCGGCATCGCGCCGGGCGAACGAAAGGGATCGCATGAACGCCCGCACCCGCTTCCACCTCGGCTACGCCCTGCTCGCCCTCCTCGGCGTGCTGGTCGCGAACGACCTCTGGACGCGCACCCGCTCCGTCGCCACCCTCCCCTACAGCGAGTTCGAACGGCTGGTCTCGGAGCGGAAGGTGAAGGAGGTCTGGGTCACCGCGGACGCCGTCGTGGGGGAGCTGAGGGAGCCGCTCCCCGGCGGGCAGAGCCGCTTCGCCACCACGCGGGTGGACCGCGACCTGGCCGCCGATCTCGCCGCCGGCGGGGTGACCGTGTCCGGGCGCATCGAGTCGAGCTTCCTGCCCACGCTCCTGTCCTGGGTGGTCCCGGCCCTGGTCTTCCTCGGCATCTGGATGTTCCTGGCGCGCCGGATGGGGCAGCGCATGGGGGGCGGGGCGGGGCTCATGGCCATCGGCAAGAGCAAGGCCCGGGTCCTCGTCGAGGCCGACACCGGCGTGACCTTCGCGGACGTGGCCGGCGTGGACGAGGCCAAGGAGGAGCTGCAGGAGGTGGTGCGCTTCCTCCGGGATCCGGCCTCGCACGGCCGCCTGGGCGCCCGCATGCCGAAGGGCGTGCTGCTCGTCGGCCCCCCGGGCACGGGGAAGACGCTCCTCGCCCGCGCCGTGGCCGGCGAGGCGCGCGTCCCCTTCTTCAGCATCGGGGGCTCGGAGTTCGTGGAGATGTTCGTGGGCGTCGGGGCGGCCCGGGTGCGGGACCTCTTCGAGCAGGCCCGCGCCAAGGCTCCCTGCATCATCTTCGTGGACGAGCTGGACGCGCTCGGCCGCGCCCGCGGACCGGCCGGCGTGCTGGGCGGCCACGACGAGAAGGAGCAGACGCTGAACCAGCTGCTCGTCGAGCTGGACGGCTTCGACCCCACGAGCGGCATCGTGCTGCTCGCCGCCACCAACCGCCCCGAGGTGCTCGACCCCGCGCTCCTCCGCGCCGGGCGGTTCGACCGACAGGTGCTGGTCGACCGGCCCGACCGGGCCGGCCGCGCCCAGGTGCTCGCCGTGCACATGCGCAAGGTCCGGCTCGACCCGGGCGTGGCGCCCGACGCGGTGGCCGCGCTCACCCCGGGCTTCACCGGCGCCGAGCTCGCCAACCTCGTGAACGAGGCCGCGCTGGCCGCCACGCGGCGGGGGGCCGAGCGGGTGGCGCTCGCCGACTTCCAGGTCGCGCTGGAGCGCATCGTCGCCGGCCTGGAGCGCAAGAACCGGCTGCTCGGCGCGCGCGAGCGGGAGATCGTGGCCCATCACGAGATCGGCCACGCGCTGGTGGCCGCCGCGCTTCCCCACGCCGATCCGGTCCACAAGATCTCCATCGTCCCGCGCGGCCTGGGTGCGCTGGGCTACACGCTGCAGCGTCCGTCGGAGGACCGGTACCTCGCGACCCAGGAGCAGCTCGAGGCGCGGCTCGCGGTCCTCATGGGCGGGCGCGCGGCGGAGGAGCTCTCCTTCGGCCACCGCTCCACCGGCGCGGCCGACGACCTGGCCCGGGCCACCGAGATGGCGCGGGCCATGGCCAGCCGGTACGGCATGGTCCCGGGGCTGGGGGCGGTGTCCTACGACGCCGGCGGCGACGGCCCGGGCCTCCCCGGGGGCCGGCGCGCGCACGCGCCGGAGACCGCGCGCGAGGTGGATCTCGCCGTGCGCGAGATCCTCGACCGGGCCCAGGCCCGGGCCCGGGCCATCCTGGTCCGCAACCGCGAGGTGCTCCAGGACGGGGCCCGCGAGCTGCTCTCCCGCGAGACCCTGGAGGGGGACGCGCTCGAGCGGGTGCTGGGCCGGGTGACGGCGGGGAGGGCCCCGGAGGCCCGCGCCGCCTGAGGAGAATGCATTCGTTTTCTGAATGATACGAATTGAAACTTCCTGATGGTCCCGGGCGACGGACCGGCTAGGAATGCCGGGTCCGGCCCACCGCCGGGGACGGGAGAACGGTCCGGATGGAACACACCCTGCTCGAGTGGTCGGCCTTCCTGGGGTTCGTGCTGGCGATGCTCGCGCTCGACCTGGGGGTGTTCCACCGCAAGGACCACGTGGTCGGTCCGCGCGAGGCGCTGGGGTGGTCGGTGCTCTGGGTGTCCCTGGCGCTGGCCTTCGGCGGGTGGGTCTGGCTCCACCACGGGAGCGAGGCGGGGCTCCAGTACCTCACCGGCTACGTCATCGAGAAGTCGCTCTCGGTCGACAACATCTTCGTCTTCGTCGTCATCTTCGGCGCGCTGGGGATCCCGCCCGTCTACCAGCACCGGGTGCTCTTCTGGGGCATCCTCTCCGCGCTCCTCATGCGCGGCGGCATGATCGCCGCCGGCGCCGCGCTCCTCTCCCGCTTCCACTGGATCATCTACGTCTTCGGAGCCTTCCTGGTGCTCACCGGCGTGAAGCTGCTGCTCGCCCGGGGCAGCGCCGACCACCCGGAGAACAGCGCGGCGTTCCGGCTGCTGCGCCGGGTGATCCCGGCCAGCCCCGCGCTCGACGGCAACCACTTCTTCACCCGCGTGGACGGTCGCTGGCTCGCCACCCCGCTCTTCTTCGCGCTGGCGCTCATCGAGGTGACCGACGTCATCTTCGCGGTCGACTCGATCCCGGCCATCTTCGCCGTGACCACCGACCCGTACATCGTCTTCACCTCCAACGTCTTCGCCATCCTGGGGCTGCGGTCGCTCTACTTCCTGCTGGCGAGCTTCGTCGCGAGGTTCACCTACCTGAAGCCGTCGCTGGCCTTCGTCCTGGTTTTCGTGGGCGCGAAGATGGCGCTCGTCGACGTCGTGAAGGTCCACGCCGCCACCTCCCTCGCGGTGGTGCTCGCGGTCCTCTGCGTGGGCGTCGTCGCCTCGGTCCTGAAGAACCGCGCGGTTGCGCGGGCCGCGGCCGCCGCCCGGGCCGAGGCCTCGACGAAGTCGGCGCTGGCCCGTCGCGAGGCGGCCTGACCGGCGCGCGGCCCCCGCTCAGCGCCAGGCGGGGAGCCGTTCCCCCGCCGTCACCCGCACGGGCAGCACGTTCTCCGGGCGGGGGAGCGGGCAGGTCGCGAAGGGCGTGAAGGCGCAGGGCGGGTTCACGGCGCGGTTGAAGTCGAGGACCAGCCGCCCTTCCCGGGGCGCGTCGGCGTCGAGGAACCGGCCGGCGCCGTAGGTCTCCACGCCGGCGGTCCGGTCGCGGAAGACGAAGGCCAGACGCGCGCCGTCGGCGGTGGGCTCGAGGGAGAGCCTGCGCCCCTCCCGCTCGAACACCGCGCGTCCCGGGACGTCCCGATCGGTCCCGGCGCCCGTGACGTCGAGCACCGTCACCCGGCGTGGGGGGTGGAAGGGCTCCCAGCCCGCCTCGACGACCCAGGCCGGGTCGAACGGGAAGGCCTCGATCCCGGCGAGGTCCCGCAGGGCGTCGGCGTGCCGGTCCCAGACGCGCAGCGCGTGGCGGCCGGACCGGACGATGACCTGCGCCTCGCGACCCCCGCCCAGGTCGAGGATCCCGCCTGCCGGGCGGCCGTCCCGGCGGACCCCTTCATCACCGACGGTGAACAGGCCGGGGACCCCCTCCACCCGGTTCTCCCCGGGAGCGAGCCAGTGCAGCCCCACCACCGAGAGCCAGCCCCGCCGGGCCCGGAGCCGCTCCATCCGCTCCCGCCTCCAGGCCTCCCACGCCTCGCGCGACGCCGCCTCCACGTGCACCTCCCGGGGTCTCAGAAGTACGACGACAGGATGAGGCCGATCTGCGGGTTCCAGCTCCGCGAGGGCTGCAGGGCGGTGATGGCCGCGTAGTTCACCTCGATGGTCTGCCCGCGGGCGAACGCGTCGAACCCCACCTGCAGCCCGCCCTCGACGCGGAACTGGGTCCACATCGCCGGGGGCTGCTGCCAGAAGAGCTCGACGTCGACGAACGGGGTGACGGGCACGCCCAGGACGTCGAACTCCCGCTCCAGGCGGGGCCGGACCCGGTAGCGGAAGAAGAACCCGGAGGCGCCCTCCACCGCCCAGTTGAAGGAGACCCGGTTCCGGACCGACGCGAGGATGCCGGCCGGGAGGCTGGACCGCGGGGTGAGGTCGACCTGCAGCGTCCAGAGGTTTCCCGGGCCCGGGTCGGTGGGCGAGAGGTTCAGGTTGTAGAGGACGCCCACCCGCAGGTCGACGACGTGGGACTTGGCCTCGTCCGGCGTGAGCAGGTCGCGGAGCACGTTGGCGACGAGCCAGGAGGCGTAGATCCCGAAGGCGACCTGGGCCACCTGCTGCGCCGGGAGGAGGTAGGGCTGGACCTGCGCCTGCATCCGGAGGCCGTCGCCCAGGCGGAAGTAGGCGTCGATCTCGGGCTGGTACGCCGCCGCCCCCTCCGGGCCGAGGAAGCCCTGGGCCCGCGCGGCCGCCGGCGCGAGCAGCGCCAGGACGAGACACGCGGTGCGCAGCGGCGGGGCGTTCACCCCGGGAAGTCTACAGGCGCGGCCCGCCGCGACCGAGTTCTAGGCGTCGAGCCCGACCGCGAGCGCGGCGGTGGCGAGCACGAGGACGACGAAGGCCATTCAAGACACCCCCTGCTCCTCCAACCCCCGCGCGGTGAGAACGTTGCCAGGATCCGGCGCACCCCCTTGCGCCTCGCCCGGGGACGGGGGAATCTGCGCCCCGCCGTCCACGACTCGATCACCCGGAAGGAGGAGATCATGAAGCGAATCCTGGCCATGACCCTGTTCGCGACGCTCGCCACGGGCTGTGCCACCACCTCGTCCGTCAAGGAGGAGATGGCGCCGCTCAACACCAAGGTGACCACGCTCGAGCAGCAGAACGCGGCCATCGAGGCGAAGCTCGCCGACCTGGCCAAGAAGTCCGACGCCCAGTCGGCCGAGGTGCAGGCGCTCCGCAAGGAGATCGCCAGCTCCAACGCCGCGTCGCAGAAGGCCGCGGCGGACGCCGAGGCCGCCGCCACGCGCGCGGAGACCGCCGCGGCGAAGGCCGCGAAGGCCTTCGAGCTGCGCCAGATGAAGGGCGCGAAGTAGGACCGGGGAGCCCGCGCCCGCGGGCTCCCTAGCTCCGGTCCCCGGTGACGTCCACCGGGAAGCCGCGCGGGGCCTGCAGTGCCTCGGCGAGCTTCCCGGTGTCCACCGTTCCCGCGAGCCCCCGCTTCGCGAGCAGCTTGCGGGCCTCGGCGGCGAGGTCCACGCGGGCGTCCTCGTCGGGGTGGACCTCCACGTAGACCCGCCCGGCGCGCACCCCCACCTTCACCGGCTCGCGCACGATCCGGACCTCGGTGCCCACCGGCACCCGCTCGAAGAGGACCGGGATGTCCTCCGGGTAGAGGCGCAGGCAGCCGTGGCTGGCGCGCCGACCGACGCCGAACGGGGCGTCGGTGCCGTGGATCAGGATCGAGCCCTTGTCGAGCCGCAGCGCGTGGGTGCCGAGCGGGTTGTCCGGGCCGGGCGGCACCACCGCCGGCAGGTCGGGCTCCTCGCGCCGGATCGACGCCGGCGGGTACCAGGCCGGGTTCACCTGCTTCTGAATCACGTGGAAGGTGCCCACCGGCGTGGACCAGCCCTCGGTGCCGATGCCGACCGGGAAGGTCATGGCCGGGCCGGGCGCCTTGGGGAAGTGGTAGAGCCGCATCTCGGAGAGGTTCACCACCACCCGTCCCGCCGCGGCGGCGCGCGGCAGGATCCAGGCGGTGGGCAGGGTCAGGTCGGCGCCCGGCGTGGGCACGAAGGGATCGAGTCCGGGGTTGGCGGCCTCCATCTCGTTCCAGCCCAGGTCGAACTGGCGCGCCAGCTCGATGAGCGACTCGCCGGGCAGCACGCTGCGGTGGCAGATCGACCCGAAGACCTCCAGGGACCGGCATTCACCCGCGGTGTCGCAGGCGGCCACCTGCACGATGGGGCAGGGCGGCGGCGCGGGCGGGGCGGGGGGAGGCTCCGGCCGGGCCTCGGGCACGGGCGGGAGCTCGGCGCACGCGGCGGCGAGGCCGGCGGCGAGGAGGAGGGCGGCCCGCAGCGGGGCGACTCGGGGAGGCATGGCGAGAGGGTTAGTGGAAGGACGGGGGCGTGACAAGGGGACCCTGCCCGGCTAGCTTCCCGGCCGATGCCCTTGGCGCCGTTCCTCGCCCTGCTCCTCGCCGCCTCCGCGCCCGCTCCGGACGAGATCGACCAGGCCCCGTCCGCCTGTCCTCCGGTCGGGGACGTGGTGGCGGTCTTCACGCGCAAGCGGGAGATCTGGCTCTGCCGCTCCGGCGAGCCGATGGCGCGGATCGCGGTGGCGCTCGGGCGGGGCGGGAACGGGAAGCGGCGCAGCGGGGACCACCGCACGCCGACCGGGACCTACACCATGGGCGAGCCGCGCCCCTCGCGCCAGTACGGCACCTTCATCCCCATCGACTACCCCACCCGCGAGCAGGCGGCCCGCGGCCACTCCGGCGGCGCGCTCGGCATCCACGGGCCGCCCCGCGGGCAATCGGAGCCCGACTACCCGGCCACCGCCGTGGACTGGACCCTGGGCTGCGTGGCCACCGGAACCGACGCCGACGTGGAGACGGTGGCCGCGTTCGTCCGCCGCTACCGGCCGCTCGTGGTCCTCCGGTAGGCGGGCCGGGCGTCGCCCCCCCCCGGGCGCTTCGCCGTGCGCCGCTCGCCGCGCCGCCCTAGATCTGCCCGTCCCGCTCGCACTATTCACCCAAGGTGAACGAATGGCCCGTCTCGCCCCCGCCATCCCGCTCCTCCTCGCCCTCTCCGCCTGCGGCGGGTCCTCCCCCGCGGCGCCCGGACCCGACCCGCTGCCCGAGCCGGAGGTCGTGCGGCCGGAGTGGCGCCTGCTCGTCGAGCGCGTCTCGCCGGGCGGGACGCGGTCCTTCGTCGCCGCCACGCCCGACCACGCCTTCGTCGAGCCGCTCGCCTGGATCCCGGCGGACACGCTCCGGGTGGAGCCCGCCCCGGACGGGCGGACGCTCGCCCTGGTGCGCGCCGTGGAGGGAACGGTCCAGGTCTGGCTCGCCGGCCGGCACGGGTCCTCCCGCCTGCTGCTCGACGGGCTCACCGCCGTGGACGGGCTCTGCTGGTCGCCGGACGGGCGCCGGCTGGCGGTCTCGGTGAGCACCCCCGACGACCTCGCCGACGTGTGGGTGGTGAACGCGGACGGCACCGGCACGGTGAACCTCACGCCCGACCCGAAGCCGGCGGTCTTCCAGGACCGCGATCCGGCTTGGTCGCCCGACGGCGCGCGCATCGCCTTCACCTCCAACCGCTCCGGGACCACCCGCCTCTGGCTCATGGAGGCCGACGGGTCGAGCCCGCGCCGCGTGTTCCCCGACACGGTGGTGGCCTCCGAGCGGCAACCGGCCTGGTCGCCCGACGGGACCCGCCTCGCCTTCCTCTCGGCGTCGGAGACCGGCGCCGGCGTCGCGGTGAGCCGGGTCGACGGCTCCGGCCTGCAGGTCTTCACCTCGCCGTTCGCGGCGGCGTCGCCCACATGGCTCCCGGACGGACGCGTGGCCTTCTCCGACCGGCGGACCGGCGACCTCGAGATCCACGCCCTCGATCCGGCCACCGGCGTCCTCGCGAACCTCACCGGTCACCGCGACCACGACCTGCGGGCCACCGTCCTCCGGCGCGCGGATCCGCCCGCCTGGCAAGGGTTCGAGGCGCCCGTGCGCCACCCGCTCCCGGCGGGCCCGGGGACGGCGCTCGCCGTGGGCGACCTCGACGCCGACGGCCGGGCGGACGTGACCGTGCTCACCCCGGCGCTTCCGGGGATCCGGCTGCTGCGCGGCACCGGAGGCGGCGGCCTCGCCCTCCTGGGCTCCCTGGAGTCGACGGCCGGGGCGCTGGACCTCGCCGCCGGCCGGGTCTCGCTCGACGCGGCGACCGACCTCGTCGCGCTCGAGGGCGATGCGCTCGCGCTATACCGGGGAGGCCCGGTCGGCCCGGGCGTGGCGGAGCGCATCGGCCTCGCCGGCGAGGCCCGCGGCATGGCCGTCGTCGACCTGGGGCGGAGCGGTCGGGACGTCGTCGCCGTGGTCGTGGAGCGCCCCGGGAGCGGGTTCCACCTCGGCGTGTACGCCGCGGGCGGGGACGACGTGCTGCTCTGGAACCTCGACCTGGCCACCGATTTCCAGGGCGCCGGCCGCACCTGCTCCGGGGACTTCACCGGCGAGGGCTTCGCGGACCTCGTGGTCGTGACCGGCTCGGCGGCCGCGCCGCTCGTGCTGCTCCCGGGGCACGGCGACGTCACGTTCGACGCGCCCCGGGCCGCGGGCGCCGACCTCGTCGCCGACCGGCTCGCGCTCCCGGTCTGCGCCGACCTGGACGGCGACGGCCGGGCCGACCTCGCCGTGCTGCGCCCCGGCGTGGCGGCCGGGCTCTCGCTCCTCCCGGCGCGGGGCAGCGCCTTCGGGCCCGCCGTCGCCCTTCCGCTCGCCGCCCTCGACGTCGCGGCCGCCGACCTGGACCGGGACGGCGACGTGGACCTCGTGCTCGTCCCGGCGAGCGGGACGGGGCTCCTCTTCCTGCGCAACCTCGGGGACGGCCGGTTCGCCGCTGCCGTTTCCCTGGCTCCCGGGCTGGCCGCGGCGCGCCTGCGCGCCGCCGACCTGGACGGCGACGGCTGGCCGGACCTGCTCGTGATGGAGAGCGGCGGCGGGGTCGCGGTCTTGCGGAACCGGGGAGGCTAGGCCGTCCTCCCGGGCCGGGGAGGGGACGACGGCACGTCCTCCTCGGCCTCCGCCGGGGGGAGCTCCATCCGGAAGGTCGATCCCTGGCCCGGCGTGCTGCGCGCACGGAGCGTCCCGCCGTGGGACGCGACGATGGCGTGGGCCACCGCCAGCCCGAGCCCCATTCCCTGGCCGGGCAGGCGGGTGGTGAAGAAGGGCTCGAAGATCCGGTCGAGGACGTCCGGGGCGATCCCGGATCCGTGGTCCTCCACCTCCAGGAAGGCGAGCCCGGCGTCGGTGGTCCCGGTGCGGATCCGGATCCTCCCGCGGGCGCCCTCCGGCGTCGCCTTGGCCGCGTTCGTCACCAGGTTGACCACCACCTGCTCCAGCTGTCCCGCGGCGGCCCGCACCGGTGGCGCGGCCTGCTCCACGACCTCCACGGTGGCGCGGCCGGCGACCGAGGCGGGCAGCCAGCGCATGGCCTCGGCGACGACGGCGGAGAGCCGCACCGGCACGCGCCGCGGGTCGGGCCGCCCGAACAGGGCCAGGTCGCGCACGATCCGGGCGATGCGCTGGCTGCTCTCCTGCGCGTCGGCGAGGGCCTCCTCGGCCTCGCCGAGCGCACGGGCCGCGTCCGCCCGGTCGAGCGGGTCACCGGACTCGAGCGACCGCCGCACCCGGGCGATCACCTCCCGCGCCTCGCTCTCCCCGGAGAGGCACCCGGCCAGCGGGTTGTTCACCTCGTGGGCCACGCCGGCGACGAGCGTGCCCATGGCGGCCAGCCGGGAGGCCTGCGCGAGCTGCCGCTCGGCCCGCTTCCGCTCGCCGATGTCCTGCAGCAGGGCCACGAAGTACTCGACCGCCCCGTCCGGGCGCCGGACGCTGCTCACCGACAGCGAGGTCCACAGGATGGAGCCGTCCCCGCGCAGGAAGCGCTTGTCGATGGCGTAGCGATCGATCTCGCCCGCGACCAGCCGCTCGAACTGGGCCACGTCGGCGGAGGCGTCCTCGGGGTGGGTGATGGCGAGCCAGGTGAGCCGGGAGAGCTCGTCCCGGGAGTATCCCAGCATCTCGCAGATGCGGTCGTTCACCTCCATCCAGCCCTTCTCCGGGCTGGTGATGGCGATGCCCACCGCGGGCGTCTCGAAGTAGGCGCGCAGGCGGGCCTCGCGGTCGAGCACCTGCTGCTCCGCGCGCTTGCGGTCGGTCACGTCGAGGAAGGTGGCCACCACCTGCCGGATCTCGCCGCCGTCGCCCCGGACCGGCTGGGCGTTCACGAGCACCCAGACCCGGTCCCCGGCGGCCGGGCGGTCGATCCCCACCACCGCATTGACGACGGGAGCGCGGGTGGAGAGCACGCGGGTCACCGGGTACTCGGCGAGCGGCAGCTCCGTCCCGTCCTCCCGCACGAAGTGCCAGGCCGGATCCGGCGCCATCCTGCCCCGCAGCTCGTCCTGCCCGAGCCCGAGCAGGTGCGCAGCCTGCTCGTTGGCGAGGAGGATTCGCGTGTCGGGACCGTGCACGACCACGGCGGCGTGCAGGCCGGTCACGAGCGACCGGTAGCGCTCCTCGCTCGCCTGGAGCTCCTCAAGGGCACGACGGCGCGCCGTGACGTCCTGGCAGAAGGCCATGTAGCGATCGGGGGAGAGGCGCACCGCCCGCAGCCGCACGGACAGCGGCCGACCGTGCCGGGTCACGAACGCGTAGTCGCGCTCCACGCTGCCGGTCTCGAGGAGGGAGCGGAAGTCGGCGAGCGCGCCCGCCCGCTCCTCCGGCACGATCAGGTCGCCGACCGTCATGGCCGCGAGCTCGTCCGCGCCCACGCCGACCATCTCCAGCGCCGCCGGGTTCCAGTCCACGTAGCGCCCGGTCCCGTCGACCACGAAGATGCCGAGGGGGGCGTTCTCCACGTAGGCCCGGAAGCGGGCCTCGGCGTCGAGCGCACGTTCGAGCAGGCCACCGGGAGCCGTGCGGGCGTCCCGGGACGAGTCTCCCCGCTGTCGTTTCCCGGTGCCGTCCATGGAACCCTGCGACCGGAAACTCGCACCATCGCCGGCCGCGGTCGACGCCCCTGGGAGGGGGGGGCGGGCCGGCTCGCGCGACCCGCCGCCCCCGACCGGCGTCCCGGTGGGACGCCGGCGAACCGTCCGTCCGCCCGTCAGCGCGCGACGGCGTACGGCCGCATCATCTCGTTGTCCTCGTGCTCCAGGATGTGGCAGTGCCAGGCGTACCCGGCCGCGCCGGGATTCCCGGCCGCGTCGCGCGCGCGGGGGTCGAGGAGCGACGGGTCGAACGGGTAGTGGTTCTCCCCCGCGCGGGATCCGCCGACCGGGACCGACTGCGGGGCGAAGCGCACGGCGACCCGCGTGACCGTGCCCGGGAACATGACCACCGTGTCCTTCCACCCCTGTTCGCCCGGATCCGGCGCCTGCCGGTCGCCGAGGAGCCACGGGCCGAAGGCCAGGTTCCCGCCCAGCGCGCCGTCGGCGTTCGGAATGCCGTAGGGCGACGGCGGACCGTCGCCGGGGGTGGCCTCGCCGAAGGGCAGCGCGGCGAGCCAGGCGGCCAGGTAGCCGAGCGGCGCGCCGTTCGCATCCTCGCCGGTGTCGAGCGCCTGCCGGGAGAGGACCTGGAACTGCACGAGGTGCACGTGGATGGGGTGGGCGTCCACCGTCAGGTTGGCCACCTCCCAGACCTCGGTCGAGCCCACGCGCGGGACCTCGGTGACGAAGTTCGCGCCCACGCCGGTCGCCATGTCGACCGGGGTCGGGGTGCCGACCTTGCTCGACTGCTTGAGCCCGTCGTAGGGGGTGTTGTTCACGAACACGTTGAGCGGGCCGCCCGGGCCGCCCACCTCGCGCAGGATGAGCTGGCGCCGCGCGTCCACGTTCACCCCCGTCGCCACGTCGGCGGTGGTCGCGTCGGCGAGCCGGACCATGGGCTGCGCCCGCAGGCTGCAGGCGCCGGCGCCGGTGGCCGCCGGGTCGCAGGTCGCGTCGGCGGAGCTGGCGCGGCGGGCGACGCGGAACTGCATCACCTGGCCGGTGGTGGCGGTGACGACCGGGTCGCCGTCCGGGAAGGGTGCGTTGGCGTCGTTCACGAGCGTGAGCGTCCGCCCGGCCGCCGCCGTGAAGTCCACGATCACGTCGATCCGCTCCCCCGGTGCGATCCGCAGCGAGGAGAGGGGCACCGGCTGGTCGAGGAGGCCGCCGTCGCCGCCGATCTGCCAGAAGGCGGGACCGGGGTCGGTGACGGTGACGCCGAGCCCGGTGCCGGTGGCCGGATCCGTGGTGGTGGCCTGGAACGCGCGTGCGAGCGACATCACGTAGAAGCGGGCGTTCGAGCCGTTGAGGAAGCGGAACCGGTACCGCCGCGGCTCCACGTCGAACCGGGGCCAGCTCTTGCCGTTCACCACGATCACGTCGCCGAAGAACTCCGGGCGCCAGAACGGGTGGACGTCCGGGTTCACGATCTGGGTCGGGTCTGTGTAGAGCAATTGCCCGTTCACGTCGAAGGCGCGGTCCTGCAGGACGATCTCGACCTCCTGCGCCCCGGCCGGCAGGCGCAGCGGGTTTCCCGCCCGGCCGGTGTCCCGGTCGTCGCGCAGGAAGTAGAAGGCGGCGATGCCGCCGAAGACGTTGAGGCGCGTCGTCCCCAGCGCGTGGTCGTGGAACCAGAGCGTGGTCGCCTCCTGGGCGTTGGGGTAGCGGTAGAGGGCCTTGTTCCCCTGCACCGGGAAGAGCGTGCCGTAGTTGGGCCCGTGACGGCCGTCGGCGGTGAACCACGCGTCGGGGCCGCCGTCGAAGGCCGGAGGCACCTCCGAGCCGTGCAGGTGCACGACGGTGGGCACCGGGCCCGCGTACTGCTGCATGCAGGCCGGGCTCATGCTGGGCTGGAACTGGCAGCCCTGGCCGGTCGGATCGGCCCAGTCGATGGTCTGGTCCACCGGCAGGAGCCGCTGCAGCGTCGGCGTCACGAGCTCGTTGGAGTAGAGCACCGAGGTGGGAACGCCGCGACGCGCCTCCACGGTGATGCCCGGGTAGCTGGGCGGCTGCACGACCGGCTTGCCGGTCAGCGCGTCGAGGCCCGACAGCTGGTAGGCCCACACCTCGGTTCCGCCCCGGTACGGGTTGCGCAGGCGGGAGTAGAAGCTCGACGGGAGCACCTTCTGACGCCATTCCTTCATCGAAACCGAGATGACGGGACCCCCCACGCGCAGGCCCGCGAAGGTGGGCAGCGGATCGACGAACTTCGGGATGGTGGCCCCGTCGAGCGGCGTCTGCGCGACCTGGGCCAGTGCACTTCCAGGACCGAGGAGCGCGAGCGCGCAAGCCACGGCCAGCTTCCTGCAAGAAGACGTTTGCATCGGACCTCCCCCAGAGGCGTGTGAACTCTGGGAGAGGCTGGGATCAGGAGGGAGGCCGTGCCTGTCGCACGGGAGGGGGACGGAGGGCCTCTCCGGGCGCCCGGCCTCGCCCTATCCCAGCCTGGCCACGACGAAGGAGATCACGAGGAAGACCGCGAGCCCGACCGCCGCGAGCGCGCGGGTCGGCCGGTAGGCCGGGGCCGGTGCGTCGAGCGACCCGCCCTCCACGAGCAGGTGGATCCCGGTCCTGTGGTCGTTCCCCGTCATCCCGCGCGGCTCCTGCCGGCCGCGCCCGTTCGCCGGGGTGGCCTCTCCGATCAGACATGACCGGAGGCGGGATGTGACGCTCCGGCGGGCGACCCAGGTGGGGCGCGGAGGAAGCCCAGGACGTCTCCCGGGCGGATCCAGGCGAAGGTGTGCGTCGCCGCCCGGGCGATCGTGACCGCCGGGTTCGCGAACGAGGTGGAGGACGTGAACCCGCAGGGGGACGCGGACACCCGTCGGGGGCGGCCCGGATCGGGGGAGAGGCACGTCCGTCCCGTCCCGGTACCGGGCGCGCTTGCCGTTTCCGGGACCGTCCCGGATCATGGACCGGGAGTTCCCGGTGACGCTCGCGAACCAAGCACGGCACGGCCCGTCGCGTGTTCCCGCTGCCGCGGTCTGGATCCCGGCCACGTACGCGCTGGCATCCGGGATCTGGATCGCGCTCTCCGATCTCCTCGTCTCGGGCGCTGCGGCGAATCCCGCCGAGCAGGCAGCCTGGTCCATCTGGAAGGGGCTGGGCTTCGTCGCCGTGACCACGTTGCTCCTCCACCTCGGCGTCCGTGCGGCCATCGGGCGCGAGCGCAAGGCGCTCGAGCGCGTCTCGGAGAGCGAGGCCCTCTACCGGGCCCAGTTCGAGGAGCACGCCGCCGTGAAGCTCCTCGTCGACCCCGCGGACGGGCGGATCGTCGACGCCAACGCCGCGGCTGCGGCCTTCTACGGCTGGCCCCGTGACCGCCTCCGGCAGATGCGGGTCCAGGAAATCAGCACGCTCTCGGCGGAGGAGGTCGGGCTCGAGATGGAGCGAACCCGGTCCCTCGTCCGGACCCCGTTCGAGTCCCGGCACCGGCTCGCCGACGGGTCGATCCGCGACGTCGCCGTCTTTTCGTGCCGGATACCGGTCCGCGGCAAGGAGCTGCTCCATTCCATCGTCCAGGACGTCACCGCACGGCGGCAGGCCGAGGAGCAGCTCCGCCAGGCCCAGAAGATGGAGGCGGTGGGGCGTCTCGCCGGCGGCATCGCCCACGACTTCAACAACCTGCTCACCGTCATCCTGAGCTCGAGCGCGTTCGCCCTGGAACAGGCACCCCCGGGCAGCCGGCTGCACGAGGACGTGGACGACGTGCGCGTCGCCGCGGAACGGGCGCGGGCGCTCACCGCCCAGTTGCTCGCCTTCAGCCGGCGGCAGATCCTCCAGCCGCGCGACATCGACCTGAACCTCGTCGTCACCGATGCGCAGCGCATCCTGAAGCGGGTCGTCGGGGAGCACGTCGCCATCCGGACCGTGCTCGATCCCCGGCCCGGCCTGGTTCACGCCGATCCCGGCCAGATGCAGCAGGTCCTCATGAACCTCGCCGTGAACGCGCAGGACGCGATGCCGCGCGGGGGCACGCTCACGATCGAGACGGAGAACGACGAGCGCCCGGACGGCTGCCCGCCCGGAGCGGGCGCGTCCGTCCGGCTCGCCGTCTCGGACACGGGCGTGGGGATGGACGAGGAGGTCCGCTCCCACGTCTTCGAGCCCTTCTTCACGACCAAGCCGGCCGGCAAGGGCACCGGGCTCGGCCTCTCGACCGTCTTCGGGATCGTCCAGCAGAGCCGGGGGACGATTCGCGTCGACAGCACGCCGGGCCAGGGAACCCGCTTCGAGATGTGCTTCCCGCGCGTCGCGCCCGGTGCCGCGCCGGTCGCCGCGAGGACCGCGACGGAGGCGGCGGCGGCCGCGCGGCCGGGCGAGTCGATCCTGGTCGTCGAGGACGACGAGCCGGTGCGCCGGATCGCCGTCCGCACGCTGGAACAGGCGGGCTTCGACGTCGTCTCGGCCTCTAGCCTCCCCGAGGCGCTCGGCCGGCTCCGGGAGCGGAACGCGCCCCCGCACGTTCTCCTCACCGACGTCCGGATGCCGGGCCAGAGCGGGCCGGAGGTCTCCGCGGCCCTCTCCCGGGTGGTCCCGGGCCTGAAGACCGTCTTCATGTCCGGCTGGCCGGACGACGAGCTCTCCGCCGACGGAATCCCGGCAGGCTCCCTCTTCCTGCAGAAGCCGTTCTCCGCGCAGGACCTCGTCGCCCGGATCCGGGAGGCGCTCGGCGAGGAACGCGCCGTTCCCCTTCCCACCTGAGCCAGGCGCTGGTCGCGGGGCCGCCGGGTGGGACGTGGCCGGGACGCCGTGTACCCGGCAGGGGACCCGGGTGGCGTCCTGGGCCCCCGGTTTCCATCCGGTCGGGTAGCGACCCAAGAGGCCGACGCTCGGCCGTTTTCACCCGGCGAGCATCGGTGGGTTCCCACCATTCCCGAGGGCTCCCCCATGAAGCGAACCGTGACGGCCGCAGCGCTGCTCGTCGTGACGTCCTTCCTCGCGAGCTGCTCCAAGTCGACGGACGGTACGACCGGAACCCTGGCCTTCGACCAGGCGAGCTACCGGGCGACGAGCGGGAGCACCCAGTCGCTCCTCCTCACGCTGAGCGGGAACAGCGATCCGTCCGGCGTCACCGTGGCCATCGCTTCGAGCAGCTCCGCGGTGGTCGTCCCGGTGACCACGCAGTGCGTCCTCTCCGACGGGTCGGCCGCCACGACCTCCTGCAAGGTCCAGGTGAAGGGGCTCGCGGCCGGGTCGGCCACGATCACCGCGTCGGCCCCGGGCGTCGCAGGCGCCTCGGCGAGCGTGACCGTGTCCTCGACGCCCGTGCCCGGGACGCTGGCGTTCGTGCCCCCGTCCGGGTCGGTGGTGGTGGGAAGCACCCAGCAGGTCGTCCTCGCGCTGGTGGGGAGCTCGGGGGTGGCCGGCGTGCCGGTGGCGATCGTCAGCTCGAACACCGCCGTGGCGACCGTGTCCCCGTCGCAGTGCACCCTCTCGACCGCGGTGCCGACCTGCCCGGTGACCATCGGCGGGGTCGCCGCCGGGACCGCGACCCTCACCGCCAGCGCCACCGCCTACGCGAACGCCACGAGTGCCGTGACGGCGACCTCCTCCGGCCCCATCCCCGGCACCCTGTCCTTCGCCGGGAACGTGCACGTCCCCGTGAACGGCACCCAGACCGGGACCCTCCAGCTCGTCGGCAGCTCCGGCGTCGCGTCCTTCAACGCGACCCTGAGCGCGACGAACGCCCTCGCCACGGTCAGCCCCACCACCTGCCCGCTGTCCTCGGCGATCCCGGTGTGCCACTTCACGATCGCCGGGGTGGCCGAGGGCAGCGACCCGATCACGGCGTCGGCGAGCGGGTACACGCCGACGGGCATGGTCGCGAAGGTGGGCGGCAGCCCCTCGCCGGGCACCCTGCACTTCAGCCAGGACTCCGAGCCGGTGACCGTCGGAGCCACCACCACGGTCGACCTCTTCCTCTCCGGAGGCTCCGGCGTCGTGAACCTCCCGGTCACCCTCACCGCCTCCGCAAACGTGTCGATCTCGAGGTCGAGCTGCAGCCTGAGCTCCGGGGGATCCTGCACGATCACCATCACGGGGATCGCGCAGGGGTCGGCGGCCGTCACCGCCTCCGCCAGCGGGTACACGGACGCCGTGAACTCCGTGACGGTGAATGCGGGCGGGACGGTGAACTACGGCACCCTGTCGTTCGTCCCCGCCAACGTCCCCGTGCTCCCCGGCGGGAGCAACGTGACCACGCTGACGATGACCGGCAGCTCCAACGTGACCGGCCTCGCGGTCGACCTGACCCTCGCGCCGCAAGGAGTGGCGACCCTCAGCCGTCCCACCTGCAGCCTGTCGACCGCCAGTCCGACCTGCAGCGTGACCGTCACCGCGGTCGCCGGCGTCACCACCGGCTCCGCGACCCTCACGACGCCGGCGGGAGGTCCCGGTGGCCAGGCCTCGGCCTCCGTGTCGGTGAGCCCGAGCGCGCCGCCCACGCTCGTCTACAGCGTTCCCACCCTCGTCCTGTCGAACGCCCAGGTCGGCGCGATGACGCCGACCTTGACCATGACGAACGCCCCGGTGACCCCGGTCATGGTCAACTTCACGATCAACGCGCCGGCGGGCACGCCCGCGTACGTAGCCATCAGCCCGGGCTTCTTCGCGTTCTCGGCGCAGAACCCCACCGCCACCCTCAACATCAACAACACGGCGGTCGGGAACCCCCCGAGCGGCCCGTTCGTGTTCAGCGCCACGCCGGCCGACACGTCGATCCCCCCCGCGAACCTGAACGTGTACGTCGCGCCGGTCTCCGGCGTCCCGCGGACGCTCACGGTGCTGAACCACTGCCCGTTCCCGGTCTTCGCGGGGGTGAGCGGCGGCGCCGTCTTCGGGGCGACTCCCGGCACCGACCCGACCCAGTGCCCGCCCGGCTCCACCTACTTCGCGAGCGGTTCGCCGGTGACGTACCAGTGCATGTGGAACAACCCGACCCCGGTCAACAACAACGACCCCGCCAACCCCACCGGCTACGCCCTCCTGGCGCGGACCGGGAGCGTCCAGTTCGTGATCCCGGCGAACTCCCTCACCAACGTCCCCGGCCGGACCGACGTCTGGAGCGGCGGCGTCATGGCGCGCGTTGGCTGCGACTCGAACGGCAACTGCTCCGTCGGGTCCTGCAACGGCGGGCAATCGAGCGGGCAGGGTTGCGCGATCGGGGTGGGCTTCGACACGCCGCAGACGGTCGCGGAGTTCACGCTGCTGCAGGGCGGCGTCGATGCGTACGACGTCCAGCTCATCAACGGCGTCACCGTGCCGACCACGATGAAGCCGTCGGACGGCGTGACCCCGAGCACCACCTACCCGTACACGAACGGCGAGGCCGGATCCACGGTCACCCAGGTCGGTACGCAGGTGAACTGGAACGGCCAGCCGGTGACCCTCAACCCGGCGACCTGGACCTTCGACCCGGGCTCCACCGACACCCTCACCTCGAGCACCGACTACTACAACTTCGTCACGGGAGCGGCCACCGCGAGCGACACGTGCGGCCTCCCGGGCATGGGCCCCTGCCCGACCGGCCAGGTGTGCGGCTACGCGCAGAACTCGTTCGACAACAAGCTCGGAACCCCGACCTACACCCTGACCTGCGGCACGCGCGTCGGCTACCTCACCGCGGACGCGATCTGGAAGGGCAATCCGGACCACACGCCGGGGACCAACACGGCTCCGTTCGACTTCTACTCGGTGCAGGACGACGTGGCGCAGTCCTCGACCACCCCGTACCCGAACTCGATGGGCCACCACCTCTGGAAGTTCTTCGACTGCCCGAACCCGCCGCTCCAGAGCGGCTACCACCAGGCGACCACGAGCCCTCCCACGCCGGCGGTGACGTATCCCGTCGCCTGCGGCTGCACCAACTGGGACGGCGTCGCGACCCCGTCCACCGGGTGCCTGGGGACCGGGGTCCAGACCTACACGCCGACCACGCCGGGGATCGGGTTCAACTCGGCCTGGCTCGACTACGTCCTGCCGCGCATCGCCTGGCTGAAGAAGGGATGCCCGACCTGCTACGCCTACCAGTTCGACGACCCGTCCTCGTCGTTCCAGGCGCTCGTCCCGGCGGGGACCACCAACGCCGCCAACAGCACGAACTACACGATCACCTTCTGCCCGGGCGGGAGGGCGATCTCCCCGAACTGACCGTCTGGCCCCCCGGGATCCCGATCCCGGGGGGCCGCCGCCTGCTCCCGGAGAGCGCGTGCCTCGCTCGCGGCAGGGGCGACCCCGCCACCTTGTCGAAGCGGCCGCTTACGCCCCAGGTGTTCCCGGCCCGCCTTCGCCCACCCGTTAGGCCCTCGCCGCCGGCACCCCGCCGCTCCTGGAGAGCCGCCGGGGGACCTTCGACACCGGAAGGCGACGCGCCGGCTGGAGGCTCGACGCATGCGCGGATCGACCGCCGCATTCCCATTGCTGGTCGTCGTCACGCTCGTGGCCGGATCCGCGAGGGGCGTGGACGAGATGGATTCCCCCCGAGCGGACCCCGCCCATCACAAGGTCGAGTTCGAGAACGACCAGGTCCGCATCGTGCGCTACGTCATCCCCCCGGGAGAGACCGCGCTCCTGCACTCCCACCCCGCGCTGGTGAACGTCTTCCTCACCGACGGAGATCTGAAGGCGACCGCCGCGGATGGGAGCACGTCGGACATCCACACCCGGGCCGGCATGGCCGCGTGGCGGGGGCCCACCGTCCACAGCGTGGTCAACGTCGGGACCACGGTCGTCGAGGGCGTCCTCGTCGAGCCCAAGGGTCCGGCCGCGCCGGGCTGGACGGCGCCGGCGCGCGACGCGGTGAAGGTGACGGCCACCGACCGGCTCGAGTTCGAGAACGACCGCGTGCGGATCGTGCGCTACTCGATCGGCCCCGGGGAGACCACGCCGATGCACGACCACCCCGCCGGCGTCCAGATCCTCCTCACGGACGCGCGGGCCCGGCAGTCGACGCCGGGGAGCACGGCGACGGAGATCTCCGGAAAGGCCGGCTCGGTCCGCTTCCGGCCCGCCCTGTCGCACGCCGTCGAGAACGTCGGCGATCGATTCGGCGGGATCCTCGTCGACCTGAAGTGACGGGGGCGGGGATGCGACCCTGGGCTTCGGTGCCGATCCTGCTCTCCCTCGCCTGCGGCGTGGGACCCGCACACCCTGCCGGTGGCTCCTCGTCGGCCGTGCCGCTCCTCACCGGCGACACCTGCGGCGTCTACGCGGACGCGGCCTCCTGCGTCGCGGCGGGCTGCCAGTTCGCCATCAACACCCGTCCATGCCTCGTGGGCCAGCCGTGCCCGGCAGGCTGGTGCTTCGCCCCGGGACCGACGGAACCCCCTTCCGGTCCCGTTGCCGGGTGTGCGTGCGCGGGCACCCCGGGTGACGTCTGCGTGCTTCAGCTCGGCGGCCCGCCGACGCAGGTCGAGACGCCCCCCGACCTCTCCTGCCGCCCGGGGTGCCGGTTCTTCGCCACGCCCACGCCCGAGGAGGTCTGCTCCTGCCTGGCCGAGGGGCTGGTCGAGCAGTGCCGGCCGAGCGGGATGGTCACGAACCTGTGCGCGTGCGACGACGGGATCCGGTAGCCCTCGAAGTCTCCGCCCACGACACCACCCTTCCCGCCTCCGATCCCCGAATGACAGAAGGCCCGCCACCGCTTGCGAGGTGACGGGCCCGAGATGTCTGCGCGTGAAGTGATGGTGCCCGGGGGCGGAATCGAACCACCGACACGGGGATTTTCAGTCCCCTGCTCTACCATCTGAGCTACCCGGGCGATGCGGACCGGCGACCCCGGGGGGCCGCCGAGGGGGGCTGTTTTACGATCGCTCCCCCGGTTTCGCAAGCCCGGAGCGGCGGGCCCCGCGGGAGGGGGGCCGGGCGTCCGCCGGGTTCAGGCCCAGGCGGCCCGGTGGTCCTTCACGAAGCGCGCGAAGTCGATGGGCGCGCGGCCGAGCACGTCGCGCACGGCGTCGGTCTTGCGCTCGTACCGCCCGGTCCGCACCCCGGCGTAGAGCGCGGAGAGCAGCTCGGTGTAGCTGGGCGTGAGGAACCCCTTCACGGCGGCGCGGAACTGCTCGTCGGTCACCGGGACGTAGGCCACCTTCCGGCCGAGCTCCCGGCCCAGGATCTCCGCCACCTGATTGCGGTCGAGGAGCTCCGGGCCGGTGAGCTCGTAGGTCTTGCCGTCGTGGCCGGGCTTCGTGAGCGCCTCGGCCGCCACCGCCGCGATGTCGCGCGCGTCGATGAAGGCCGTCTTCCGGTCGCCGGCCGGCTCGGCCAGCGTGCCGGCGCGGATCGACCCGGCCTGCGAGGTGGAGAAGTTCTGCATGAACCAGGTGGGGTGCAGGAAGGTCCAGGCGAGGCCCGACGCCTTCACGTGCTCCTCGACCTGGCGGAGCGGGTTGTCGGACTGCTCGACGCCCAGGGCGGCCAGCTTCACCACCTTCTTCACGCCGGCCTTCCGGGCCAGGTCGACGAGCGCCTTCTCGGGGGCCGACGGAAAGTCGCCCGGGGAGGCGAGGTACACGGCGTCCACGCCGGCCACGGCCGCGGCCAGGCTGGCCGGGTTCCCGTAGTCGAGCGCCACGACCTCGCGCCCGGGGAAGGCGGCGCGGGTCTTCTCGACGGAATGCGCCCCGAGCCGGACGGCGACGCCGCGCTCGACGAGGATGCGGACCAGCTCCTGCCCGACCTTTCCGCTGGGGGTGGTGACGAGGATCTTCATGTGCGTTTCTCCTTCGCTTTCCTGCTGGGGTTGGGAATCGTGCGCGCGGCCCCGCGGCGGACGGCCCGGCGCGCCACGTCGGCCACCGTCCTGCCGTCGAGCGCCCGCTCGACCGCCCTGCGCGCCGAGGCCGCGGTCTCCGCGAAGGCCGCCCGCATCCCGGCGCCGACCGGACAGTCCGGGTTGGGCTCGCAGGGGCTCTCCGCCAGGGGCCCCTCGGGCTCGACGGCCCGGTACACCTCCGAGAGCGGGATCTCGGACGGCGGGCGGGCCAGGCGGTACCCGCCGCCGCCGCCCTCGCGCGCCCGGACCAGCCCCGCGCGGGCCAGGGTGCCCAGGACCCGGCGCAGGACGACGGCGTGGGTGTTCACGCTCCCGGCCAGGTAGGCGCTGGGGTGGCCGTCGTCGGGGTCCTGCGCGAGTACCGCGAGCGCGTGGACCGCCATGGCGAACCGTCCGGAGGGCATGCGCGGATCTGTAATCACCGGTGTTGCAGTCGTCAACCCGGACCGCGCCGGTCCGGATCGGGGACGATCGCGGGAAGCACGGGGCGGTCCCGGCGGTTCTGGCCCTGCCCCCCGGGAGGTGGAGCCCCCCCATGTCGATGCGACCCATCCTGCTCGCAGCACTCGCCCTCGCCGCCTGCGGCCGCTCGGCTCCCCCCGGGAGCCCGGCCGAGGCCGTCCGCCTCCAGGCCCTGGCCGGCGCGCTGTCCACGGACGCCGACGCCTACGGCACGGCCGCCAGCGCCACGGCGAACCCCACCGTGTGCCGCCGGGCGCGCGACGCCTACGAGCGCCGCGTGCGCCCGGTCCTCGACGCCGTGGCCGGGCTGGCCGCCGAGCTCGACCGGCACACCGACATCGCCTGCACCGCGCTCGAGCCGGCCGCCAACCGGGCCGAGACCGAGCGGCACCTCGCCGTCCTGGACCGCTGGACCGACCTCCTCGTCGCCCGGGCCGAGTCGGCCGGCGCGCCGGCCGCTCCACGCGCCACCGGGCCGCGCTGCGTCCGCTTCGAGGACGGGGAGCGGATCTACCTGCCCTGACCGGCGGCGCTCAGCTGCGCGGGACGGCGGTGAGCACGGCCTTGCCGTCCCGCACCGCCACCTTGAACTCGACGCGCCGGGCCTTGAAGCGGGCCGCGATCTCGGGTGCCTGCTTGTTCACGGTTCGTGCAATGGACTCGAGGGTCACGCGCGAGACGTCCTCGTTGCAGCTGCGCTTCGCCGCCAGGAAGGACTCGTAGAGCTCGCGGAGCTCGGCCTCGCTCAGGGCGGGCGGCGGCGCCGGCGTGGCGGCGGGTCGCTCCGGCCCGGGCGGCGGTGCGGGTCGCGCCGTCGCGGCCGGT
>JBBIOL010000001.1:0-114139 GCA_037443385.1 Anaeromyxobacteraceae bacterium | reverse complement strand
AAATCACAACAACGACGCCCGTCTGCCCGTTGCCCTTTTCGAGGGCTCATAACCCGAAGGTCCCAGGTTCAAATCCTGGCCCCGCAACCAACTTCACGAGGCCCCTGCCGGTGCTCCTGGCGGGGGCCTCGCGCTTTCCGCCGCCCGATCGCCCCTTGCGCGCCGCGCGCCCGCGCGCTATACGCTGAACCATATGGTTCAGTATTCGGTCGCCCGCCTCGATGCCTCGTTCGCCGCGCTCTCGGACGCGACCCGTCGCGGCGTCCTGGAGGAGCTCGGCCGCGCCGACGCCTCGATCACCGACCTCGCCGGGAAGTTCCGCATGACCCTCACGGGCATGAAGAAGCACGTCGGGGTCCTGGAGCAGGCCGGGCTCGTCGCCACCGAGAAGGTGGGGCGCGTGCGGACCTGCCGGCTCGGCGCGCGCCGGCTGGAGGTGGAGACCGCCTGGCTCGAGCGGTACCACGAGCTCTGGGCCGCGCGCTTCGAGGCGCTGGACGACGTCGTCGAGGAGCTCAACCGGAAGGAGAAGGCCGATGGACGCGAGAACCGAGACTGATCCCAGGCCCGTGAGGAACCCCACGACGATGGAGCGGGCGTCCGACCGCGAGCTCGTCGTCACGCGAACCTTCGACGCACCGGCCCGCGTCGTGTTCGAGGCGTGGACCCGGCCCGAGCTGCTCCGCCGGTGGTGGGTGCCGAGGTCGTTCGGCATCACGCTCGTCTCCTGCGAGGCCGACGTCCGGGTGGGGGGCACCTACCGCTTCGTGTTCGTCCACGGCGACTCGGCACCCATGGCGTTCCACGGCCGGTACCTCGAGGTGGCGCCGAACGAGCGTCTCGTCTGGACGAACGAGGAAGGCGGCGACGGCGGAGCGGTGACCACGGTGACCTTCGAGGAGAAGGACGGCAGGACGCTGCTCGTCATGCGCGACCTCCACCCCTCGAAGGAGGCCCTGGACGCGGCCATCGCCTCCGGGAGCACGAGCGGGGCGGGCGAGACCTTCGCGCAGCTGGACGAGCTCCTCGTGGCCCTGGGCGCGGGTGCGTGACGCCGACGGGGTCCCTGGAACGGCCCGCCGTAGAGGGAGCGTTGCCCTCGGGGGCCGTCGCTCGTAGATCGGGGCCGATGTCCCTCGCAGTCACCGAGGAGGCCGCCGCATGCCCCGGATCGTCGTGAACGCATTCCTCACCCTCGACGGCGTGATGCAGGCTCCGGGCGGGCCGGACGAGGACCCGGAGGGCGGCTTCGCGCACGGGGGGTGGCAGGTGCCCCACGCCGACGAGTTCATGGGGCGGCGCGTCGTCGAGGGCGTCGCGGACGCCGACGGGTTCCTGCTCGGTCGAAAGACGTACGACATCTTCGCCGGCTACTGGCCGAAGATCACCGATCCGGGCAACCCCATCGCCACCGCGCTCAACGGTCTGCCGAAGTACGTCCTGTCGCGCGGCCTCGGGAGCGTCGGCTGGAACGGCGCCACCCTGATCCGGGGCGACGTGGTCGCGGAGGTCCGGAAGCTCCGGCAGGCGCCCGGCCGGACCCTGCAGACCTGGGGCAGCACCGACGCGCTCCAGACGCTGCTCGCGAACGATCTCGTCGACGAGCTCCGCACGTTCGTCTTCCCCGTCGTGCTCGGCTCCGGCAAGCGGCTCTTCGGGAGGGGAGCGATCCCGGCCGCGTTCCGGCAGCTGGATTCGGCCACCAGCGCGAACGGGGTGACGTACCAGCGGCTCGGGCGGACCGGGCCGCCGACGTACGGGCGGGTGGAGACCTCGTCGTAACGGGAGTCCAGGACCGCCCGGGAGGGAGCCGGGTTCGGGTAGCATGCCGGACGATGGATCGAACGGGATCTCCCTTCCCCCTCCTCGCGGCGCTCGCGGTCGCGCTCGCCGCCCCCGGGTTCGCCGCACCCGCGAAGGCGGGCCCGCCGGCCCCGTCTCCCACCCGCGTCGAGATCGCGCTGCCGCCGGGCGCCGCACCGGATGCGCTCGACGGGCGCCTGCTCCTCTTCGTCTCGACCCTCCCGGTGGACGCGAGGCCGGAGCCGCGCTTCCAGGTGAGCGAGCGGGACGAGACGCAGCAGGTCTTCGGCCTCGACGTGGACGGGTGGGCGCCGGGGACCTCGCGCACGCTCGGCGAGCGCGCGAACGGCTACCCCCTGCTGCGGCTCGCGGAGGTCCCGCCCGGCGAGTACACGGTGCAGGCGCTCTTCCACCGGTACGAGACCTTCCGGCGCGGCGACGGGCACGTGGTGAAGCTGCCGGCCGATCGCGGGGAGGGGCAGGCCATGGGCCGCGCTCCGGGAAACCTCCACTCGCGGCCGCAGCGCGTCCGCCTGGAGCCGGGGAGCGTCGTGCGCCTCGCGCTCGACGAAGTGATCCCGCCGGTGCCCGCGCCGGTCGACACACGGTACGTGAAGCACGTCCGGATCCCCAGCGAGCGGCTCTCCCGCTTCTGGGGCCGGCCGGTCTCGCTGGGCGCGGTGGTGGTCCTCCCCGAGGGCTGGCACGATCACCCCGCCCAGCGCTACCCGCTCGCCATCTTCCACGGCCACTTCCAGCCCACCTACGAGGAGTTCCGGGAGGACCCGCCCGATCCGGCCCTCCCGCCGGTGGACCTGGAGGGGCTCCGGATCCACTGCCCGAACGGCCACGAGGGCGCGGCGTGCACCCGGTACGGCTACGAGCGGCTGCAGCAGGAGCGGGCCCACGCCTTCTTCCGCACCTGGACGGGTCCGGGCTTCCCGCGCGCGATCGTGCTCGTCGTCCAGCACGCCAACCCCTACTACGACGACTCCTACGCGGTGAACTCGGAGAATGTGGGACCGTACGGCGACGCCATCACCTTCGACCTGGTGCCCGAGATCGAGCGACGCTTCCGCGGCCTCGGCCCCTGGGCCCGCGCGCTCTACGGGGGATCGACCGGGGGCTGGGAGTCGCTCGCGGCGCAGGTCCTCTACCCCGACCAGTACAACGGCGCCTGGGCGGCCTGCCCGGATCCGATCGACTTCCGCCACTACCTCACCATCGACCTCTACGCCGACGAGAACGCCTTCCACTCCACCGGGCCGTGGCGCCGGACGCCGCGCCCGGCCTCCCGCGACTACCTGGGCCGGGTCCGCAGCACGGTCGAGCAGGAGTCGCGCCTGGAACTCGCCCTGGGGACGCGCTCGAGGTCGGGTGGGCAGTGGGACGCGTGGGAGGCGGTGTTCTCGCCCGTCGGTCCGGACGGGTACCCGCGGCGCATCTTCGACCGCTCCTCCGGGGCCATCGACCGGTCGGTCGCGGAGGCCTGGCGCGAGCGGTTCGACCTGGTCCACGTGATGGAGCGGGACTGGTCCAGGCTCGGGCCCCGGCTGCGCGGCAAGCTGCACGTGATGGTGGGTCTCTCCGACAACTTCTTCCTGAACGACGCGGTGTATCGCGCCGAGGAGTTCCTGTCGAAGGCCTCGCCCCCCGCCGACGCCGAGTTCCTCTACGGCGCCCGCGACGAGCACTGCTGGAGCGGGGACGCGTCCACCTTCAACGCCGTGTCGCGCCTCGGCTACACCGAGCGCTTTCTCCCGCGGATGGCCGAATGGTGGGCCCGGACGGCGCCCTCCGGAGCGGACGTCAGCGGGTGGCGGGGCTCGCCGGGGCGGTAGCCACCTCGGCGAGCGCTCGCTCCTGGAAGCCGTGCAGGAGGGCCCGGCAGGCCGATTCCCACCGGCGCCAGTCGCGGGGGGCGTCGGCCCGCTCCTCCGAGAGATCGGGGCCGGCCACGAGTGACGCGATCTCCCGGCCGAGCTCCAGCGCCGCCGGGCCGCCGTCCGGGCCGAGCAGGCCCCGGACCAGCTCCGCGGGCGGGTACCAGGCGGCCGCCCGCTTGAGGTCGCGGTGGACCTGGTCGAGGAGCACGTTCCGCGGCCCCTCCCAGAGCTCGTTCACCGCCGAGTCGCGGAAGAGCCGGGGAAGGGCGGAGAAGTCCTCCACGACACCATTGCCGCCGAGGATCCCCATGGCCTCCTGGATCGTCCGGGTGGCGTCCTCCGACGCCACCACCTTCTGCAGCATGACGAGCTCCCGGGCCTCGAGGGCGAGGCGGCGCGAGGGGACGTCGTCCGCCGCCGGGCCGGCGCCGCGGGGTTCCGTCCGGGCCGACGACGCGCGGTGGCGCCGGTGCACCTCGAACGCCCCGGCCGTGGCGCGGCGGACCGCGTGGTCCAGGTCCTCGAGCTGCGCCCGGACCGCCGGAAACCGGTCGATGGGCCGTCCGAACGCCTCCCGGAAGGCGGCGTACGCGCGGGCCTCGCGGACCGCCCGGGTGGCGTACGCCGCGGAGGCGAGCCCGATGGTGAGGCGGGAGACCGTGAGCACGATGCGGACGGCGTTCGCGAGGCCGCGCTCCACCGGGCCCAGCGCCCAGGCCCTGGCCCCGTCGAAGGTCATCTCCGCGGTGGGGAGCTCGCAGGTCCCCATCTTCCACTTGAGGCGGTCGATGGTGAGGCCGTTGCGCGAGGCTCCCTCGCGGCCGGGCCCCCACAGCGGCAGCGCGAAGAGGCCCAGGGACCCGGTGGCGGCGTCCCGTGCGGTGACGGCGGCGTAGTCCGCGTGCGCCACCGAGCAGAAGAACTTGGTGCCGGTGATCCGCCAGGCCTCCCCGTCGCGGACCGCCTCGACCCGGTTCGCCGGCACGTCGGAGCCGCCCTGGATCTCGGTGAGGAACTGGGCGCCCACGGCGTGGCGCCCGTCGCGCCCCTCCTTCAGGTGCTCGCGCATGGCGAGCGTCTCGGGGCGATCCGCGAGCTCGTCGAGCGCCGCCACCAGCCCCTCGGTGCAGACCACCGGGCAGGCCACGCACGCCTCCCCGTTCTCGTAGACGAGGTACTGCTTCACGGCGCGCGTGAGGAGGTCGGTGCGGGCGGAGAACAGCCCCTCGGCGAAGACCTCTCGCTCCAGGTCCATGGCGCCGGCCGGGCGCACCACCCGATCGACCCGGCGGTGGAAGGCGTCCCAGGCCTCGATCCGCGGGCGGGACTCGGGGGCGGAGATGGCGTCGGAGAGGTCGCGCCAGCGCGTGGAGGCCTTCCGGGAGATCGCCTCGGCCTCGGCCTCGATGCGGTCCCGGTCCGGACCGGCGTGGTGCCGGACCACCGCGCGGAGGAACGGGTCGTCGCGCCAGTAATCGACCCCGGACCGCCAGGCCAGGTGCCGGTCGAAGGCGTAGTCGTTTCGCGGTCGCGTCGGCATGGGCGTTAGACCTCCTCCGGCAGGAGGTGGCGGATGGAGCTGGCATAGTACTGGAGCACCGGGATCTCGGCGCGGACCGGCGCGAAGGCGCCCTCCCGCTCCTCGACGAGCCGCCGGAGGGTCAGGGCCCGGAGCCCCACCGCCGTGGCGTACTCCTCGTCGGTGCGCGGGACGTACACGTGCCCCCCGGCCGCCTGGATCCGGCGGGCCAGCGCCTGGGTCCGCCGGTGCACCTCCAGCGAGGGGAGCGGGTCCTCGCTGTCCAGCAGGACGCTCGCGACGAGCGGAACCGGGAGCGCCGGGACCACCTGGCCCACCGCGCCCAGGAGCTCGGTGGCGAGCTCGAGCACCCGGCGCGAGCGCTCCTCCCGCGAGAGCCCGCGCAGGTCGCCGCCCCGCTCGCCGAGCCAGGACCGCATCGAGATGGGCGTGCCGAAGTTGACGCAGGCGTACCCGAACCGGTGCCAGCGCCCGGCCAGCCACTGCCCCAGGTTGCGCAGCACGAACCGGGCCGCGCCCAGGGCAGTCCCGGCGGCACCGGCCCTGCGGCCCGTGCCCGCGCCGATCTGGGTCCGGTCCTCGAGCACCCGATCGTAGTTCAGGCCCACCGGGACGAAGACCAGGTCGCGCCGCGCCGGGTCGTAGTCCCGCAGCATGTAGTCGAGGAGCCCGAGCCGGGGCGGGCGGAGCGCGCCGTCGCGGGTCAGCCCGCCCTCCGGGAACATGGCCTGCACCACGCCCGCGTCGGCGGCCATCTGGACGTAGCGCTCCAGCACCCGCCGGTAGAGCGGGTCTCCCGAGTCGCGCCGCACGAAGTAGGCGCCCATCGACCGGATGAGCGACTGGAGCGGCCAGATGCGGGCCCACTCGCCCACGGCGTAGGAGAGCGCGGTCTTCTCCGCCGCCAGGTAGGACACGAGCACGTAGTCCATGTTGGACCGGTGGTTCATCACGAAGACCACGCTCGCGTCCGGGTCGACCCGGGAGAGCCCCTCGTCGTCCGCGAACCCCACCCGGACCCGGTACAGGGCGCGCGCGGTCGCGCGGGCCACCGCGTAGCCCAGGCGGAAGTAGGCGTAGGTGCTGAACGAGGGAACGATCTCCCGCGCGTACGTCGACACCCGGGCCATGGTGACCTCGCGCGGCTCGCCGGCGGCCCGGGAGTGGGCCTCGGCCGCCTCCAGCACGCGGGGGTCGAAGACCAGCCGGTCGATGAGGACCGCCCTCCGGGTCAGCTTGAACGGGCGGATGCGCAGCCGGAGCCTGCGGTTGATCTCGTCGATGGCCCGGTTCACCCGGCGTCGAAGGAACCACCGCGCTCCCGGGACCAGCGCGCGGTCGACGAGCGCCACCACCGCGAGGAGCAGGAGGCCCATGGCGGCCCAGAGGGGAAGGGTGACGGGATCGGCCAGGGTGCCTCCGGGATCGCCGGCGGGCGAGCGCCCCGGAGCTTATCCTCCCGGCTCGCCCCGGAGCCAGGGCGGGCCCCGGCGGGCGACGGCTCCGACCCGGCGCGGCCGCTTGCCGGCGAGCGCCGCGGCGTGTAGAACGCGGCACCCCGTGATCCGCCTCGACGCCATCTCCATGCAGCACGGCCACCAGATCCTCTTCGTGGAGGCTTCGGCCGTGATCCACCGGGGGGAGAAGGTGGGGCTCGTGGGGCCGAACGGGGCCGGCAAGTCCACGCTCTTCCGCCTCGTCACCCGCCAGGAGGAGCCGGACGAGGGACAGGTCTCGGTGGACCGCGGCGTCACCGTGGGGCACTTCTCCCAGGACGTGGGGGAGATGTCCGGCCGGAGCGCCGTGGCCGAGACCATGGACGGCGCCGGGCCCGTCTCCGAGGTCGCCGCCGAGCTCCACGCGCTCGAGCACGCCCTGGCGGACCCGGACCGCGCCGACGAGATGGAGGAGCTGGTCGAGCGCTTCGGCCACGTCCAGGCCCGCTTCGACGAGCTGGGAGGGTACGGGCTCGAGGCGCGGGCCCGCGAGATCCTGGCCGGGCTGGGCTTCTCGGCGGAGGCCATGGACGGCGACGTGGGCGCCCTCTCGGGCGGGTGGAAGATGCGCGTGGCGCTGGCGCGCATCCTGCTCATGTCCCCCGACGCGCTGCTGCTCGACGAGCCGTCCAACCACCTCGACATCGAGTCGATCATCTGGCTCGAGCAGTTCCTGCGCGCCTATCCGGGCGCCATCCTCATGACCTCCCACGACAAGGAGTTCATGAACCGGGTCGTCGACAAGATCGTCGAGATCGACGGCGGCGAGCTCAACACCTACTCGGGCGACTACGACTTCTACGAGCGCGAGCGGGCCATCGCCGACCAGCACCAGCAGGCCGCCTTCGACCGGCAGCAGGCCATGCTGAAGAAGGAGCTGGCCTTCATCGAGCGGTTCAAGGCGCGGGCCTCGCACGCGGCCCAGGTCCAGTCGCGCGTGAAGAAGCTCGACAAGATCGAGAAGGTGGAGCCGCCCAAGGTCCGCAAGAAGGTCGAGTTCGAGTTCTGGGCGCCGCCGCGCTCCGGGGAGGACGTGGCCCGGCTGGCGGGGGTGGTGAAGGCCTACGGCTCGCGCCGGGTGCACGACGGGCTCGACTTCCTGGTCCGGCGCGGCGAGCGCTGGTGCGTCATGGGGGCGAACGGCTCCGGGAAGACCACGCTCCTCAAGATGATCGCGGGCGAGACGCAGCCCGACGCCGGGACCGTCACCGTGGGCGCGAGCGTCAAGATGGCCTACTTCGCCCAGCACGCCATGGAGCTGCTCGACGCCCGGAAGTCGGTGTGGGAGACGCTCCAGGACGCCTTCCCCCGGGCCACGGTGGGATCGCTCCGGACGCTGGCCGGTTGCTTCGGGTTCTCCGGCGAGGAGATCGAGAAGTCGTGCCGGGTGCTCTCCGGCGGCGAGAAGGCCCGCCTGGTCCTCGCCATGATGCTCTACGACCCGCCCAACTTCCTGGTCCTCGACGAGCCCACGAACCACCTCGACGTGGGAACGAAGGAGATGCTGGTCCGGGCGCTGGCCGGCTACGAGGGGACCATGATCTTCGTGTCCCACGACCGCCGCTTCCTCTCGGCCCTCTCCAACCGGGTCCTGGAGCTCGGCCCCGACGGGCCGGTGGCCTACGGTGGCGGCTACGCCGAGTACGTATCCCGCACCGGGCGCGAGGCGCCCGGGCTGCGTCCCCTGCAGCGCCGCTGACGGCCGGATTCACCTTGGGAGCGTGTGTCCCTGCCGGGGCGCCCCCGAACGCCGGTTGCCATCCATCGTCGGTCCTGCTCCAAATAGGGGGGATCCGGCCCGGAGGGGCGATTGCGGGATCCCGTCAGAGACGTCGCGACGACCGAGGCCGCCCTCGAACGGGCGCGGCGCACCCTCCTCATGCTCACCCGCTGCAACGAGGCCGTCCTCCGCGCGGAGAGCGAGGCGCAGCTGTACCGCGACGTCTGCCAGGTCATCGTGGACACCGGTGGCTACCGCATGTGCTGGATGGGGCTCATCGAGGACGACGAGCGCAGGAGCATCCGCCCGGTGGCCCACGCCGGCCACGAGGACGGGTACCTCGCCACCATCGACGTGGTGTGGGGCGACGGGCCGCGGGGTCGCGGGCCCACCGGCACGGCCGCGCGGGAGGGCCGGGTGGTGGTCGGACGCAACTTCGCCCGCGAGCCGGACCTCGCCCCGTGGCGGGAGGCCGCGCTTCGGCGCGGGTACGCCTCGTCCACCGCCCTTCCCATCGCCTTCGGGGAAAACCGGTACGGGGTGCTCACGATGTACTCGGGAGACGCCCACGTCTTCTCGGACGAGGAGCTCGAGCTCCTGCGGCGCCTGGCGGAGGACCTGGGCCACGGCGTCGACGGGCTGAGACGGCGCGTGGCGCAGCAGCGGGCCGAGCGGGAGCTCCGCGAGAGCCGGGAGTGGCTGCGGGACCTCTTCGACCTGAGCCCCGACGCGACCGTGATCTCGCGGGCCCGCGACGGCGTCGTGGTGGACGTGAACGAGAGCTTCCGGACCATGGCCGGGTGGTCGGGCCCGGAGGCGGTGGGCCGTTCCTCGCTGGAGCTCGGGATCTGGGCCGATCCGGAGGACCGGGACCTCGTGATCCACCGGATCGAGACCGACGGCGTGGCCCGCAACATCGAGACGCGCCTGCGGCGGCGGGACGGGAAGCTCCTCGACGTGCTGGTCTCGGCCCGGCTGCTCCCGCAGGGGGGCGAGACGCTCCTGCTCACGCTCTTCCGCGACGTCTCCGACGTCAACCTGAACGCGCGCCGCTACCGGCTGCTCGCCGACAACGCGCGCGACGTGATCTGGACGCTCGATCTCCCGACCCTCCGGTTCACCTACGTGAGCCCGGCCATCCGCCGGCTGCGCGGGCTCACGGTGGAGCAGGCGCTGGCGGAGCCGCTCGAGGAGAGCATGACCCCCGAGTCCCTCGAGCGGGTGGCGCGCCTCGTGTCCGAGCGGGTCGCCGCCGACGAGGACGGCGCCTTCACCGGCGTCTTCGACCAGCCCTGCGCGGACGGATCGGTGAAGCACGTGGAGATCACCACCTCCTTCGTGCGGGACGCGACCGGCCGGCCGGTGGAGATCCTGGGCGTCTCCCGCGACGCCACCGCCCGCGTCGAGGCCGAGCGGGCGCTGGAGCGCCGCGAGCGCGAGCTGCGGACGATCCTGGAGTCGGCCATCGACGGCTTCGCCACCATCGACGAGCACGGGGTGATCGTCGAGGCCAACGACGCCCTGGCCGGCATCACCGGCTACCCGCTCCCGGACCTGGTGGGGAAGCACGTCGCCGAGCTGGAGCGGATCGACGACGCGGCCGCGATCGCGGCGCGGATGGCGCGCATCCGGTCGGTCGGCTCCGACCGGTTCGAGACCCGCTACCGCCGCAGGGACGGCCGGGACGTCGACATCGAGATCTCGGTGCGGTTCTCGCCATCGGGGCGGGACCGCTACCACGCCTTCTTCCGGGACGTCACCGACCGCAAGCGCGACGAGGTGGCGCTCCGGGAGAACCAGCGGCGACTCGCCACCATCGTCCGCGTGGCGCGGACCGGGTTCCTCATCACCCGGCTCGCCGACCGCCGGATCGTGGACGCCAACGACGCCTGGCTGGCGCAGGTGGGGCTCGCGCGCGACCGGGCGCTCGGACGGACCACGGTCGAGCTCGGGATCTTCGCCGATGCCGCGACGCCGGACCGCCTGTACCACGCGCTCCAGCGGGAGGGCGACGGCCCCCCCGTCGAGGTTCGCCTCCGGACGCCGGACGGCGCCCCGGCCGACTTCCTCCTCACCGCCGCGCAGGCCGAGATCGGCGGGGAGGCCTGCGTGATCAGCGCCTGGCACGACGTCACCGCGCTGCACCGGGCCGACGCCGCGCTGCGCGAGAGCGAGGCGCGATTCCGGACGCTCATCGAGCGGTCCTCCGACATCATCGTCCTGCTGGACGCGGCGGGGAAGGTCGCGTTCTGGAGCCCGGGCGCGGTCCAGTCGCTGGGGCTGCCGGCCGACGAGGCGGTGGGCGCCACGCTCGCGGATCTCGTCCGCGTGGATGACCAGCCCGCGTTCGCCGAGGCCCTGGCCGGTGTCCTGGCCCGGCCCTCGACCACCGAGCGGATCGCGGTCAAGGCCGGGCGGGCGGGTGGAGGGTGGCGGTCGCTGGAGGGAGAGGTCCGCAACCTGCTCGCCGACCCGGCCGTGGGCGCGATCGTGCTCAACCTGCGCGACGTGACCGAGCACCAGCTCCTCGAGGAGCAGTACCGCCAGGCCCAGCGGCTGGAGAGCATCGGGCGGCTGGCCGGCGGCGTGGCCCACGACTTCAACAACCTGCTCACCGTCATCCTGAGCTGCTCCGAGTCCATGCGGCAGGACCGCGACGCCGGGCGGCCAGTCGCCGACGAGGACATCGCCGAGGTCCACGAGGCGGGCGAGCGCGCCCGCGACCTCACCCGGCAGCTGCTGGCCTTCGCGCGCCGGCAGGTCATCGCGCCGGTGCCCCTCGACCTCAACGCCGTGGTCCGGGGCAGCGAGAAGCTGCTCCTCCGCGTCCTGGGCGAGGACGTCCGGCTGGCGGTGGACCTCGCGCCGGACCTGTGGACCACGCTCTGCGACGCGAGCCAGATCGAGCAGGTGCTCCTGAACCTGGCGGTGAACGCCCGGGACGCCATGCCCGGGGGCGGGGCCCTCACCCTCTCCACGCGGAACGTCCACGTCGGGGAGGAGGAGGCGGAGGGGGTCCGCGAGGCGCGGCCCGGGGACTGGGTGCGAATCGTGGTCTCCGACACCGGGTCGGGGATGCCGCCGGAGGTCCTCGCCCACCTCTTCGAGCCGTTCTTCACGACCAAGGAGCGGGGGAAGGGCACCGGCCTCGGGCTGGCCACGGTCCACGGCATCGTCGCCCAGAGCGGAGGCCACGTCCACGTGCACAGCGAGGAGGGACGCGGCACCACCTTCGAGATCTGCCTCCCCCGGTGCATGCGGGACGTCCACCGCCCGTCACCTCCGGTGAAATCCGGCGCGCGACGGGGGTGCGAGTCGGTCCTGGTGGTGGAGGACGACCCCGGCGTCCGCGCGGTGACCGTCCGGGCGCTCGAGGAGCAGGGGTACGAGGTGCTCTGCGCCCCGGGAGGCGCGGAGGCGATCGCGCAGTACCGCTCGGCCGGGCGGCCGATCCACCTGGTCGTCACCGACGTGGTCATGCCCGGGATGAGCGGCCGGGAGGTGGTGGACGAGCTGCGCCGGTCGGAGCCCGGCCTGCGCGCCCTCTTCGTCTCCGGCTACACGCAGGATGCCATCGCCCAGCGGGGCGTGCTCGACTCCGGAGTCGAGTTCCTCCAGAAGCCCTTCACCGCCGTGACGCTGGTGGCGCGCGTCCGGGAGGTGCTCGACGGATCGCCCCCGGCGGCCCCCCCGGCCGGGGACGGGGAGCACCGGCCGCGTGCGGAGGGGAGCCCGGCCGGTTAGGTGCTCTGGCCGGATGGCTCATCGCCGCGCGCTCCTCGTCCTCGCGCTCTCCGCCGCATGCACGCGGACGGCACCGCCCGCGCCGGCCCGTCCCCCGGAGCCGGGACCCGAGGCCGGCACGTTGACCGTCGAGATCCAGCCCTACGGCGTCGAGGTGGCCGCCGACGGGTTCGCGCGCTGCCGGACGCCGTGCAGCTTCCGGATCGACCCCGGCCTGCACCGGCTCTCGGCGCGCCGGAGCGGCTTCCTGCCCTGGCAGGAGGACGTGCGGGTCGAGCCTCGCGGTGAGGTCCGCGTGACCGCCTCGATGGTCGGCTCCCACTGAGGCCCGCGGGCCGCGGTCAGCGGGCCGAGAGCTTCCGGTACAGGGTCGAGCGGCCGATGCCCAGGCGCCGCGCGGCCTCGCTCTGGTTCCCCCCGCACTCGGCGACGACCCGCAGCACGTGCTCCCGCTCCCGGGCGGCGCGTGCGGCGCGCAGGTCCCGTGTGGCCGGCGCCGGGCGCGCGGCGGGCGCGGCGGCGATCTCCGGCATGACGGCGGCGAGCTCGTCCTCGCCGACGGCTCGGGAGGTGTCGTCGGCGTAGAGGATCGCGACCCGCTCGAGCACGTTCTCGAGCTCGCGCACGTTTCCCGGCCAGGTCCAGGCCTGCAGCCGGGGGAGCACGGCGGCGAGCGCGAGCGCGTGCATCCCGGGCGCCCCCAGCCGTGCCAGCGCCCGGCGCAGGAGATCCGCGGCGATGGCGGCGACGTCCCCGGGGCGATCGCGCAGCGGCGGGAGGTGGAGCGGGAGGATGTGGAGCCGGTAGTAGAGATCCTCCCGGAACTGGCCGGAGGCGACGGCGGCCGGCAGATCGCGGTGGGTGGCCGCCACCACCCGCACGTCCACCGGGGTGGGATCGTTGCTCCCCAGGCGGAGGACCTGCCGCTCCTGGAGCACGCGCAGGAGCCGGGTCTGCAGCGTGACCGGGACGTCGCCGACCTCGTCGAGGAAGATGGTGCCGAGGTGGGCCGCCTCGAAGAGGCCCGGCCTGCCGCCCCGGCGCGAGCCGGTGAAGGCGCCCTCCTCGTATCCGAAGAGCTCCGACTCGAGCAGGGTCTCCGGGAAGGCGGCGCAGTTCACGGCCACGAAGGGCTGGTCGCGGCGACGGCTGGCGGCGTGGATCCCCTGGGCCACCATCTCCTTCCCGGTGCCGCTCTCGCCGGTGATGAGCACGGTCGCGTCGGTTCGCGCGTAGCGCTCGGCGAGCGAGCGGACCCGGGCCATCGCGGGGGAGGGCCCGACCATGGAGGAGAGGGTGTACCGCGGCTCGAACCGGCGCGGCCGGTGCTGGGAGCGGAGCCGGCGCTCGAGGCGCTGCACCGTGGCCGCGTCGTGGCAGGTGACCACCGCGCCGAGGGTCACGCCGTGCTCGGTGACGGGGACGCGGCTCACCACGACCACCCGGCCGGCGATGCGCTCCACCGCGTCGACGTCGGCGGAGCCGGTCTGGAGCACCCGTTCCGGGGAGAGGGCGGGCACGGTCTCGGCCAGGGGCCGGGCCAGGATCTCCTGCGCGGTGAGGCCGATCATGCGCAGCAGCGCCGGGTTGGCCGTCCGCACGCGCCCCGCCGCGTCCACCGCCACCACCGCGGTCTCGAGGACCTCGAGGGATCGCCGCACCTCGTCGCGCCGGGCGGCCTCCCCGCGGGCGATGCGCGCGATCTCGGCGGCCTGGCGGACGGCGCTCGCCACCGAGTCCTGGCCGTAGAGCAGGACCGACCGCAGTCCCGCCTGCTCGGCCATCTCGCAGGCCGGCCCGGAGCCGACGATGACGTCGATTCCCTGGGCGGCGAGGTCGGCCACCTGGGCGCGCGCGTCCTCCGGCGTGAGGTACGGGCGCTGCTCGATGCGGGTCTCCCCGAGCAGGTGGCGCGCCTGCTCGAGGCCCGCGACGCTGCGCTGGAAGTTCACCACGCCGATGCGCGGGGAGAGCCTGCGGGCCTGCACGAGCGCCTGGAGCGCGTCCACCGTGGAGGCCGTCACCACCACCACCGGCACCTCGGCGTGGTCCCGGAGGTACGTTCCGTTGGCCCCGGCGGCGACGAGGGCGTCGGGAGCGGGACTGCCCGCCGGGACGTCCCGCGCGGTGCGCAGCGCCTCCTCGAAGCCGCGATCGAACACGCGGACGTCCGCCACCTCGGCGAGGAGCGGGGCCATCGAGGTGAAGACGTGGCGAAGACGGCTCGTGCTGAAGGCCCAGACGACGGGCCGGAGGGTGGAGTCTGGCATCGGTGTCCAGGTTCGATCCGTTGTGTGCCGAAATCGAGACGACAGCATACCGAAAATGGGGCAAGTGGGACACCGAGTCCCGCTCCTGATCGGCGACAATCGACCAAGCGACCGTGATGACGAACAAAAAGTTCACGACGCGAAAGGCCAAGGGTGGTCCGAAGATTGCAATTGATTTTCGATTCAAGAATCAACCTGTATCGGGAGGCGAGACCGGCATGCTGGAACCGAGCGCATCGAGGGAGAGGATGGCGCGGATCGACCGCGCCGCGGTCCTGGGCTCCGGGGTGATGGGGGCGACGATCGCCGCCCACCTGGCGAACGCCGGCGTGCAGGTGCTGCTCCTCGACGTCGTCCCGAAGGACGGAGGCGACCGGAGCCGCCTCGCCCGGCAGGCCATCGAGGGACTGCGGAAGATGAAGCCCGCGGCGGCGTACCTGGCGTCCGACCTGGATTGGATCGAGCCCGGAAACCTGGAGGACGACCTACCGCGCCTCGGCGCCTGCGACTGGGTCGTCGAGGTGGTCGTCGAGAACATGGCGGTGAAGAAGCAGCTCCTCGGCGAGAAGGTGGCGCCGCACCTCCGTGCCGACGCCGTGCTCTCCACCAACACGAGCGGCCTGTCGGTGAACGAGATCGCGTCGGCGCTCCCGGAGCCCCTCCGTGCCCGGTTCCTGGTCACCCACTTCTTCAACCCGCCGCGCTACATGCGGCTCGTCGAGGTGGTCCCCTGCCGGGAGACCGACCCGGGCCTGGTCGCGTCGATGGCCGCGTTCCTGGGCCGGCGGCTCGGCAAGGGCGTGGTCCTCGCCAAGGACACGCCCAACTTCGTCGCCAACCGCATCGGCGTCTTCGCCATGTGCAACGCCATCCACCACATGCTGGACCTGGGCATGACCGTGGAGGAGGTGGACGCCGTCGCCGGGCCGGCCACCGCCCGCCCGCGCAGCGCCTGCTTCCGCACCGCGGACCTGGTGGGCATCGACACGCTGGGGCACGTGGCCCGGAACACCTGGGAGGCCCTTCCCGGCGATCCGAAGCGGGACACCTTCCGCATGCCCGCCTTCGTGGACGAGATGGTGGCGAAGGGGCTGCTCGGGAACAAGTCGAGGCAGGGCTTCTACCGGAAGACCCGGGGCGAGAAGGCCGAGACCTTCTTCTACGACCCGGCGAGCGGCGAGTACCGCCCCGCGCAGCGCCCCCGCTTCGCGTCGGCCGAGGCCGCCCGGGGGATCGACGACCCCGCCGCGCGCCTGCGGGCGGTCCTCTCCGGGAAGGACAAGGGCGCCGAGATGGCCTGGCGCAACCTGCGGGACACGCTCCTCTACGCCTTCGATCGGGTGCCGGAGATCAGCGACGACTTCGCCGGCGTGGACGACGCCATGCGCTGGGGCTTCAACTGGGAGCTCGGCCCCTTCGAGATGCTGGACGCCGTCGGGGTGGCCGCGTTCGTGAAGCGCGCCGAGGCCGACGGCGTGGCCGTGCCCCAGCGGCTGCGCCTCGTCGACCGCTTCTACTCCGACGAGGGGGGCCGGCGCCGGACCCGCGATCCGGCCACGCTGGCGTGGCGGGACGTGGTGCGCCCGGAGGGCAGCGTCGACCTCCTGCTCCTCAAGAAGGGCGGCGCGGAGGTGGAGCGGAACGCCGGGGCGTCGGTGGTGGACCTGGGCGACGGCGTCTTCTGCCTGGAGTTCCACACCAAGATGAACGCCATCGGCGCGGACGTGCTCGCCATGGTCCACCGGGCCGTGAAGCGCGCCGAGTCGGAGGGCGTCGGCCTCGTGGTGGCGAACCAGGGCGTCAACTTCTCGGTGGGCGCCAACCTGGCCATGCTCACCCTGGCCGTGGCCGAGGGGGCCTTCGACGAGGTGGGTCTCTCGGTGGCCGCCTTCCAGCGGGCCACGCTGGCGCTCAAGTACGCCCGCGTCCCGGTGGTGGCCGCGCCGCACGGCATGGCGCTCGGCGGGGGCTGCGAGTTCTGCCTCCACGCCGACGCGGTGAACGCGCTGGCCGAGACCTACATGGGGCTCGTGGAGATCGGGGTCGGCCTCCTCCCGGCCGGAGGCGGGTGCAAGGAGATGGCGCTCCGGGCCGTTCGCGCGGCCGAGGCCGGCGAGGCCGACCCGTCGCCCTTCCTCTTCAAGGCCTTCTCCACCATCGCCATGGCCAAGGTGTCCACCTCGGCCGCGGAGGCCGGGACGCTCGGGTTCCTGCGCCACGGCGACGCGGTCACCTTCGGGCCGGACCGGCTCGTCCACGACGCCAAGCAGAAGGTGCTCGCGCTCGCGGTGAACTACCGTCCCTCCGCCCCGGCCACGTCCATCCCCGCGCCGGGCCGCTCCGTCGCCGCCAGCATGGCCACGCAGCTGTGGAACCTGCGCATGGGCGGCTTCGTCACCGCGTACGAGGAGCAGCTCGGGCGCGTCATCGCCGGCGTGCTCACCGGGGGCGACGTCGCCGCCGGGACGCTGGTCACCGAGCAGTGGTTCCTCGACCTGGAGCGCGAGGCCTTCCTGCGGCTCTGCGGGGAGCGGAAGACCCAGGAGCGCATCCAGCACATGCTGAAGAAGGGCAAGCCCCTTCGGAACTGAGACCGGAGACCACCATGAGCGCTGCCTACCTGATCGCCGCCGTGCGCACCCCCGGCGGGAAGGCCAAGAAGGGAAAGCTCCGGGACGTCCGCCCCGACGACCTGGCCGCGGTGGCCCTGCGCGCCGCGCTGGAGCGTTCCGGGGTGGATCCGGCCCGGCTGGACGACGTCGTGCTGGGCTGCGCGTTCCCGGAGGCGGAGCAGGGGATGAACGTGGCCCGGGTGGCCTCGATGCGCGCCGGGCTGCCCGTGGAGGTTCCCGGACAGACCGTGAACCGGTTCTGCGCCTCGGGCCTCCAGGCCATCGCCACCGCCGCCGAGCGCATCGCCGCGGGGGCGGCCGACGCCGTGCTCGCCGGGGGCGTGGAGAGCATGAGCCTCGTCCCCATGGGCGGCAACAAATACAGCGCCAACCCCTCGCTGGCCGCCTCCTGGCCCGAGTCCTACGCGGGGATGGGAATCACCGCCGAGCTGGTGGCGAGGCGACACGGCGTCTCCCGTGCCGACCAGGACGCCTTCGCCGCCGAGAGCCACGCCCGGGCCGCCCGTGCCCAGGCCGCGGGCTGGTTCGCGGGCGAGCTGGTCCCTGTCGAGGTGGAGACCACCGCGGTCGTGGCGGGCAAGCTCTCCCGCGCGCGGGAGCGGCTCGAGGCCGACGAGGGCGTCCGGGCCGACACCAGCGTGGAGGGGCTCGCGAAGCTCAAGCCCGCCTTCCAGGTCGACGGCACGGTGACCGCCGGCAACGCCTCCCAGATGACCGACGGGGCGGCGGCGGTGCTGGTGGTCTCGGAGCGCTTCGTGAAGGAGACCGGGGCGCGGCCGCTGGCCCGGCTGGTCTCCTACGCGGTTCGCGGCGTGGCGCCGGAGTACATGGGGATCGGGCCGGTGGAGGCCATCCCCGCGGCCCTGGCGCGGGCCGGCCTCCGGGCGGACGACCTCGCCGCCATCGAGCTCAACGAGGCCTTCGCGGCCCAGTCGATCGCCTGCGTGCGCGCGCTCGGCCTGGACCCGGCGCGGGTCAACCCGTCGGGCGGCGCCATCGCGCTCGGCCACCCGCTGGGCTGCACCGGGGCCAAGCTCACCGCCACGCTCGTGCACGGGCTCGCGCGGACCGGCGGGCGCTACGGGGCGGTCTCCATGTGCATCGGCGGCGGCATGGGTGCCGCGGCCATCTTCGAGCGGCTCTAGGAGGACGGATCATGGCGAGGAAGCTCTACAAGGGTGCGGAGTACCTGATCACCGACGCCGCGGCGGAGGACGTCTTCGTCCCCGAGGACTTCACCGAGGAGCAGCGGAGCATCGCCACCACGGCCGACCAGTTCGTGAAGGCCGAGGTCGTGCCGGCGCTGCACGCGCTCGAGGCGCACGATCGGGACGCGGCCTCCGCGCTCATGCGGAAGGCCGGGGACGCGGGGCTCCTCATGATCGACGCGCCGGCGGAGTACGGCGGCCTCGAGCTCGACAAGGCCACCAGCATGCTGGCGGCCGAGCGCATGGCCGCCGCCGGGTCCTTCTCGGTGTCCTACGCGGCCCACACCGGCATCGGCACGCTCCCGCTCGTCTACTACGGGACCGCGTCCCAGAAGGAGCGCTACCTGGGGAAGATCGTCACCGGGGAGTGGAGCGCCGCCTACTGCCTGACCGAGCCGGGCGCCGGCAGCGACGCGATGGGCGGGACCACCACCGCGGTGCTGTCCGAGGACGGGAAGCACTACCTCATCGACGGCACCAAGCAGTTCATCACCAACGGCGGCTTCGCCCGGCTCTTCACGGTCTTCGCCAAGATCGACCGGAAGCACTTCACCGCCTTCCTGGTCGAGCGGGACGCCCCCGGCGTCACCGTGGGCCCGGAGGAGAAGAAGATGGGCATCCACGGGTCGTCCACCACCTCGGTGATCTTCGAGTCGGCCCGGGTGCCGGTGGAGAACGTGCTCGGGGAGATCGGCAAGGGGCACAAGATCGCCTTCAACGTGCTCAACGTGGGGCGCTTCAAGCTGGGCGCGGCGGTGATGGGCGCCTCGAAGCACGCGCTCGCCTCCGGGGCCGCCTACGCCAACCAGCGCAAGCAGTTCGGCGTGCCCATCTCCTCCTTCGGCGCCATCCAGGAGAAGCTCGCCGACGGGGTGGCCGACGTCTTCGCCTCCGAGGCGCTCGTCTACCGGCTGGCCGGCCTCATCGACGACCGGCTGGCCACCCTGCCGCGGGACGCCCCCGGCTACTACGAGTCGTACCAGGCGGCCATCGAGGAGTACGCCATCGAGTGCGCCATCTCCAAGGTGTTCTGCTCGGAGGTGCTCGCCGACGTGGTCGACGACGTGGTCCAGATCCACGGCGGGTATGGGTTCGTCCGGGAGTACCCGGCCGAGCAGTACTACCGGGACGAGCGCATCAACCGCATCTTCGAGGGCACGAACGAGATCAACCGGCTGCTCGTCCCCGGCACCATCCTGCGCCGCGCCCTGAAGGGGGAGATCCCGCTCGACCGCGAGGCCCGCAAGGCCTTCGACGCGCTGCTCAACCCGACCCTCGACGACATCGACCCGTCGGTGCCGTACGCGGCCGAGAAGGCCACGCTCGCGAACGTGAAGCGGGCCTTCCTGGTGCTGGCCGGCGCGGCGGTCAAGCGCTTCGGGGCCGGGCTCAAGGACGAGCAGGAGGTGCTGCTCGCGGCGGCCGACGTGGCCATCCAGGCCTTCGCGGCCGAGAGCGCGGTCCTGCGCGCGGAGAAGATCCGCCCGCGGCTCTCCGAGGCCCGCCGCGCGCTCGTCGACGCCGCGGTGAAGGTCCACACGTACCGGGCGGCGGAGAAGATCGCCAGCGCGGCCCGCCGGGGCGCGTTCTACGTCGCCGAGGGTGACGACCTGGCGCTGCTCCTGGCCGGCGTCCGCCGCTTCACGAAGTACGACGCCTCCGGGCTCCTCGGCGCCAAGCGGCTGCTCGCCGCGGCCACGGTCGAGGCCGAGCGCTACCCGCTCTAGACGCACCCGGACGCCGGTCCGCGCGTCGCCGGCGCGCGGGACGGCGGGCCCGCGCGCCCCGGGAGCGGCCGGATGGGTCCGGCCGGCCCCGGGTCGGCCCTCACGGTCGGTGCGGACGCCCCCGCACCCGGCGGCGCCCGAGCAGTTCCGGCCGGTTGGTGAATGGCACGTTCCGTGAAGTCCGGAATCCCTGCGGCGGGCCCTTCCGCCGGGAGGAGTGGGACGATGGATTCCAGGCGCCTACCTGTGGTTCTCGCGGTGGTCTCGATTCTCGGCGTGGCTTGCGGCGGTGGTGGGAGCACCCCGGCCGGGGGGTCCGGCGGCAGCACCGGGACGACCGGCTCGACGGGCAGCACCGGATCGACCGGCAGCACGGGGTCGACCGGCTCCACCGGGAGCACCGGGTCGACCGGCAGCACCGGCGCCACCGGCGCCTTGCTCGGCATCCCGCTCCCCCAGGAGGTGTCCGCGCTGCCGACGGCCGGCGCCCCGGCCGCTGCCCGCAGCCCCCGCGCGCTCCTCGCCACGCCGCCCGCCGGCTCCGACTACGCGAACGCGCCCACCTTCAAGTTCGTGAACGAGCGGTCGCTGAGCCAGTTCGACATCCTGAACACCATCTTCGACGCCATGGCCCAGACGCACTACGCGGACGAGGCCAACCTGAACAAGGGGCCGTACGCGGCGATGGTGACCTGGCAGGAGAAGTCGGACAAGGGGCAGGACGAGAAGCGGCTCATCCGCTGGGTGGTGGACTCCACCCGGGAGAGCGCCACCGCGCCCAACGTGGTGAAGGCCTGGTTCCGGATGCCCATGATGGACGGCCAGACGCACGTCATCCAGGCGCTCGTCACCATCGAGACCGCGCCGACGCGGAACGACGACGGCTCCTACGCCGACTACGGCAAGTGGCACATGGAGGTGAAGGTCGCCGACCCGTTCCCGTTCGGGTTCTCCGCGAACGCCGAGAAGGACGCGCAGGGGCGGGCGGTGGTGAAGATCGCCCAGCGCGAGCCCGGCAAGGGCTCCCCGAACCAGACCCGCGGCGTGCTGGTGAAGTCGGCCGGTGCCGGCTCGGGCAAGGTCAGCTACCCGGACTGGGAGTCCTGCAACCAGCCGGACTGCGCGCCGCCGGCGGTCGAGGTGGCCTACGTCTACGACCGGGACATCGTGACCCTGAAGAAGGGCGCGGCCGCTCCGGTCACCAAGGACCGTCACGCCTTCGTGGACATCGTGAACCGCTACGGCCTCTACGACGCCACCACCGGCGAGGACGTGTCTCGCAGGTTCCGCTTCGGCTTCCCGGTGCGGGGCACCACCCCCCAGGGCGAGGAGGTCTTCGGGTACTACGGCGCCTGGCAGGGGCGGCACCAGCTCTGGGCGAACGGCCAGCAGGTCCCGAAGGACTTCCCGCTCCAGCGCGCCGACGTGCCGCCCGGAGCGACCGCGCCCAGCTACACGGCCACCGCGGCGTACACCGGCATCCTGGTGAAGCGCGACTACGCCCCGGCGCTGCTCTCCGACCTCACCGGCCTCGCGGTGGAGACCTGGGACAGCGAGTCCTTCGAGCTCGGCTTCGACGGCAGCCGCTGGTGCACCAACCCGACCATCGGCCCCCCCCCCGTTCCTGTGCCCGAGGGCACGCCCTTCTTCGGCTACGCCACCTGCGGGCCGCAGTCGGCCACGTACACCGACCTCGCCAGCCTGGTGAACGACCCGAACGACAACCGGCGAAACGTGATGATCAACCAGCCGGCCGCCGGCGCCCCGCGCATGTTCGTGGTCGAGAACGGCCAGTTCTTCCTGGCCGAGCCGTCGTCGGGCCCGCACCCGGTGAGGACCGGGACCGAGCCGTGGGCGTTCTCGGCCGGTGACCACGTCTGGGTGAACGTCGGCGGTCCCATCTACGTGAGCTGGACCGGATCGGCGTGGGTCCGCAAGACCGTCGCCTCCTTCGACCCGCAGACCTGGACCGCGACCTTCGGGCCGACGGACCTGCCGTACGCGCTCCGGGCCGACCGCGAGTACTACTTCAACAACTCCGGGACGAACTACGTGGTGAAGCTCGTCGACGGCGTGCCGGACGTGAAGCTGGAGATCCAGTCGGTGGCCCACCCCTGGGACGCGGCGACGATCGCTCCCCCCGGGACGGTCTTCACGCAGCAGTGGTGCGGCACCGGCACCTGCAGCACCTTCTCCTTCGACATCGACCCGGCCAGCACGACCTACATGAAGCTGCGCTACGCATCGGTCGGGTCGTCCGACGAGGGCCGCGGCGTCCAGGTCGGCGCCCCGGTCACGACGGGGATGTGGGGGCTGCAGGCGTCCATCGGCGGCCAGGCCGTGGCCTTCAACTGGGACTACCCCATGCCCGGGCAGGACTTCGGCGGCGCGCAGCAGTACCTCGCCGACGCGTCCGGCACGCTGGTGCGCCTCGACGATCCCATCCGGCTCGCCTCCATGACGCTCACGAACGGCGCCGAGTCCCGCTCCTTCACGCTCCAGTTCGACGGCAACTGGATGCAGGGGCTTCCCAACGTGCAGGAGGACCTGCGGAAGAACGGCTTCGAGGTGAACGACGCCATCCGCGCCAAGGCCTTCGCGATCCCCACCGGCACGGTGACCGGGGCCTACGTCGTGAAGCAGCTCCAGGTGGCCGAGTTCATGGCGCTGTCCAGCGCCGCTCCGCTGCCGCTCGGCGAGGCGACGGCGATCGACCTGTCGACCGTCCCGGCCTTCGTCGACAACGGCATGGGCCCCATGCCCGAGGGCGTCCCGCTCCGGTACTCCGAGGGGAAGCCGGTCGTCCCCTAGCCGGGTCGCGCCGCTCAGCCGGACCGGGCGTTCCCGCCGGGCCGCTTCCGGGGCAGCCAGCCCGGGGCGCCCGGCGGCGGTGCTCCTGCCGGGACCACGGGCGAGAGCCGCTCGACCGGCGGCGGCGCCAGCAGCGAGGCCTTGAGCTCCCGTCCCGCGTCGTGGTCGGGATCGGCGTCGAGCAGGGCGTCGAGCGCGGCCATGGCGCCGTCCCCGTCCCCCCGGGCGAGTCGCGAGCGCACGAGCGAGATGCGCGGGGGCAGGATCCCGGGACGGGCCCGGATGAAGGCGAGGAGCCGGGGCTCCGCGTCCGACGCGGGCCGGCCCCGGGTGGCCGCCGCCGTCGCCGCGAAGTCGAGCCAGGGGTCGTCCTCGGCGCCGGCGGCCCGCATCCGGTCCGCCAGGCGGGCCACCTCCTCCGGCCGCGCGTCGAGTCCGTAGTAGACCGCAAGCGCCCGGAGCACGTCCGGGTCGTCCGGAGCCTCCCGCACGAGCGGGCGCAGCTCCTCGAGCGCCTCCTCCCGCCGGGCGCGCGCGGCGGAGAGCCGTGCCTCCCCGTCCGGCGAGCGCGGTGCGGACTCGCGGAGGTCGGCCGCGGCGAGGAGCCCCGCCAGCGCGCGGGCCGCCGCGGCGGCCCGGTAGGCCGGGTCGGCACGGAGCGGGTCGGGCACGAGTTCCCGGGCCCGGGCGAGGCGTGCCGGGTCCCCGGTGGCGCAGAGCGCGAGCACCCGGTCGGCGAGCGACGCCGGGTCGGGCGGGGCGGGATCGCCGGCGCCGAGCAGGAGGGCGAGCGCGGGGACGAGCCAGGTCACGTGCACCCGGCATGGCTACGGCGCGGTCCAGGCCCTGTCAAGGCGCGGCATCTCGACCGGGTTCCCCCGTCCGGTCGTCCCCGGAGCCGTGGCCCCAGACGAGGGGGTATCCGATCCGTCGCGCTCCGTTGTCCAATCCCAGGGATGAGGCGCGCGGGGCCGCGAGGGGGACGATGACGCCCGGAAGCGAACGCGGCCGATGCGCCGGCGCGCGGCCCGGGGGGAACGGGTGACGCCGCATCGAGCGACCACGGCCGGACGCTGGGCCGCCGTGGACACACGCGGGCCGCTGCGTCGCGCCGCGGCGTTCCTCGTCGCCGGCGCGATCCTGGCGGCGGTGGTGGGCTGGCTGCTCGTCGTGAACCACCGCGCCATGGCCCAGCGGAGGGCCGACGTGCTCCGGCAGCACGCCGGTGCGCTGGCGCTGCAGGCGGTCATCGTCGGGCACGTCCTGGACGGTGCCGACGCGGCGCTGCGCTCCGCACCCGACGTGCACGAGCTGGGTGCCCGGATGGTGCAGTGGACCACCTCCCCGGGCACGGGCGTGGACGCGCCGTTCGAGCGGGTCGTCCTCCTCGACGCCCGGGGCGAGGAGGTCATGGCGGTCGGCGGTCCCGGGCCGGCGGCGGAGCGGGGGGGTGTCGTGGCGGCTCCCCCCGGCGTCTCCATCTCACCGGACGGTTCCCGGATCCGGGTCGCGCGGGAGATCGCGGCCTCCCCGGGCTCTCCGGGGCGGCTGGTCGGGACCCTGGCTCCCGAGGCCCTCTCCCGCGCGCTCGTGCACGAATGGCGCCCCGACGGGCGCCCGGTCCCGGTCCACCTCGTCGACGACCGCGGCCTCGCGCTCCAGCCCCAGGTCCCGGGGACCGCGCTGCCGAGGCCCCCCGGGGCGCTGCACGTCCCGCCGGACGGGGTGGCGGTTCCGGCCGGGAACGACGAGGCGGGCAAGGGGCTGCTCGTCGCGCGCGTGCGGATCCCCGGTCGGGATCTCTCGCTCCTCGACGTCGACCTGGAGGAGGAGCTGCTCCGCGACGTGCCCTCCGACTCGTCCTACGCGGCGCTGGCGACCGCCGTGGCCGTGGTCCTCGGCGCGGTGGCGCTGGGAGTGGTGGTGAACGTGCGGTCGCTCGTGCGCCGGACGCGCCTGGAGGAGTCGTCGGCACGGGAGCGGGAGGTGGGCGAGAAGGCAGAGGCCCTGGAGCGGGAGACCGCCGAGCGCAGGCGGGTGGAGCGATCCCGGGCCGTGCTCGCGAACGCGCTCGAGCAGAGCGCCGACGCGGTCGCCATCGCCGACACCGGGTTCCGCATCGAGCACGTGAACCCGGCCTTCGAGCGGCTCACCGGCCGGGCGGCCGGGGCGGCGCGGGGGCGGTCCCTGCTCGACGTCCTCGCGCCCGACGCGGCGGCCACCGAGCCCGGGCGGGAGCTCCTGCGCGCGGTGGGCGAGGGGCGCCCCTGGAGCGGGGAGCTCACCGGTGCGCGCGCGGGTGGAGCGCCGTTCGACGCGCGGGTCTCGGTCGCCCCGGTGCGCGACGGGTCGGGGACCGTCACCCACCTCGTGCTCTCCGCACGCGACGTCACCGAGGAGCGGCGCGGGGAGGAACGGCGACGGCACGCCCAGAAGCTGGAGGCGATCGGCACGCTGGCGGGCGGGGTGGCGCACGACTTCAACAACCTGCTCACCGCCATCGAGGGCTACGCGGCGCTGGCGCTCGAGGAGCTGCCACCCGGGAGCCCCGTCCGGGAGGACGTGGAGGAGATCCGGCGCGCCGGCGCGCGGGCCGCCGAGCTGACCCGGCAGCTCCTCGCCTTCGGCCGGAGGCAGGTGCTCGATCCGGAGTCGCTCGACCCGAATGCGGTGGTGGACGGGATCCAGCGGATGATCCGGCGCCTCATCGGCGAGCACGTCGAGCTCTCCGTCGACCTCCAGCCCGGGGCCTGGCCGGTCCGCGCCGACCGGGGACAGCTCGAGCAGGTGCTCGTCAACCTCGCCGTGAACGCGCGCGACGCCATGCCGGGCGGCGGCAGGCTCGCGGTGTCCACGGCCAACGTGACGCTCCCGGAGGGCGAGGCCCGGGCCATCATCGACGGCGTGGCCGGGGAGCACGTCCGGATCCGCGTCGCCGACACCGGGGTGGGGATGTCGCCCGAGCTCGTGGCGCGGGTCTTCGAGCCGTTCTTCACCACCAAGGAGCCGGGCAAGGGGACCGGGCTCGGGCTCTCCACCGTGCACGGCATCGTGAAGCAGAGCCGCGGGTTCGTGGGGGTGTCGAGCGCGCCGGGGGCGGGCACCACCTTCGACGTCTACCTCCCGCGCGACCGGCAGCCGGCGCCGCGGCCCCCGGAGGCCGGGGGGACGAGGAGCGCGATCGCCGGCGCCGGGGAGGTGATCCTGATCGTGGAGGACGAGGAGCAGGTGCGGTCGCTGCTCGTCGCGCAGCTCTCCGCGCGCGGGTACGCGGTCCTGTCGGCAGCCGACGGGCAGGAGGCCCTCCGGGTGGCCGAGCGCCGCCGGGAGCCCATCCACGTCCTCCTCGCCGACGTGGTCCTGCCCCACCTCTCCGGGACCGACCTGGCCCGGCGAATTCGCCGGTCCCACCCGGAGACGCAGGTGGTCCTCATGTCGGGCCACGCCCGGGATGCGGTGCTGGCCGGGGAGGGCGGAGGGAACGGCCCCGGCCCCGGGCCGGCGTTCCTGGCGAAGCCCTTCCAGCACGACGACCTCTGCGCGCTGCTCCGGCGGCTGATCGACCGGGGGCCGGACGGTCCGCCCGCGCCCCCCGAGCGGGCGGGTTCTTGCGATCTCCGTCACCGAGCGTAAAAGGGAGGGACCATGGCCGACCACACCGACAAGCGCAAGCAGTCGCTGTACTTTCCCGAGGAGATGCTCCGGGAGATCGAGCACGAGGCGCAGCGCCTCGACCGCTCCCTCTCCTGGGTCGTCCAGCAGGCGTGGAAGGTGGCGCGGGCCCAGCTCGCCCGGATCCCCGGGGTGAACGACCCCGTCCATCCGGGCGCCTGAGCCGGATCCGGGGCGTTTACCCTTTTCGGGTGCCGGCCACCCGGCCCGGTTAATAGAACCCCGCTCGAGGCGACCCCTTCGCCTCCGCGGGGACGTGTGTCCTCGCGCCCCCACGCGAGGAAGGTGCATGCAAAGGAAGCGTTCCTGGGTCCCGCTCGCGGCGCTGCTCGCCGTCACCGCCTGCAATCGCGAGGAGGTGGCCCGGTACCGGGTTCCCAAGGCCGAGGCCGTCCCGTCCGCGTCGCCCGGGGCCATGGGCGCCATGGGAAATGCGCCGGCCGGGGCGGTGCCCCCGCCTCCCGACGCGTCCACGACCGGCGAGCTCCGCTGGGTGCTTCCCAAGGGCTGGTCCGAGAGCCGGTCCGGTGGCGGAATGCGGTACGCCACGCTCAGGCCCGCCGCCTCCGGGAAGGTGGAGGTGAGCGTCACGGTCTTCCCGGGCCCCGCCGGCGGCGAGCTCGCCAACGTCAACCGCTGGCGCAACCAGATCGGGCTCGGTCCGGTGGACGACGCGGCGCTCGGCCGGGACCGCAAGACCGTCCGCTCCGCGGCCGGACCCGTCACAGTTTTCGATTACACGAGCGAGGGCCAGCAGAAGACCCGCCTCGTGGCCGGCATCCTCTTCGCCGGAGGAAATAGCTGGTTCCTGAAGTTGGTTGGAGACGAGGAGCCGGTGGGTTCGTCCCGCGCCGACTTCGTCCGCCTCCTGGAGAGCCTGCGCCTTGACCGTTCCTAAGAACCGCATCCTCCGCGTCATCACCTCGCTCCAGCTGACCATCGTCTGCCTGGCGGCGCTCATGGTGCTCGTGGTCGGCGCCACGCTCGCCCAGGTGGAGCTCGGGCTGGTCGGCGCCGTCAACAAGTACATGCGGTCCTTCCTGGTCTGGTGGGACGTTCCGGGCACCCAGTACATGATCCCGGTCTTCCCCGGCGGCGCGACGGTGGGCATCGTCCTCGTCGTGAACCTGCTGGCGGCCCAGCTCGCCCGCCTGCAGCTCACCTGGAGCAAGGCCGGCCTCTGGATCGTCCACCTCGGGCTCATCCTGCTCGTCGCCGGCGAGTTCGTGTCGAGCGCGTTCCAGGTCGAGTCGCAGATGGCCATCGAGAACGGCCAGACGGTGAACTTCATCGAGGGCCGCGACGCCGAGCTCGCGCTCGTGGACGTCACCGACCCGAGCTGGGACGACGTGCACGCCATCCGGTCGGCCACGCTGCGCGCCGGCGGCGACGTCGCCGTCCCGGGCACGCCGGTCACCCTCAAGATCCACCGCTTCGTCCAGAACGCCCAGCTGCGCAACCGGGGGCCCATGGACCCGCCCTCGCCGGCCAACGCCGGCGTCGGCGCCATGGTCACCCTGGCCGAGCTTCCCCCGGTCACCGCCGACAACGAGGTGGACCAGAGCGCCGCCTACGTGGAGCCCGTCGCGGGCGGGAGGAGCTACGGGACCTGGCTCGTCTCCCAGGCGCTCGGGGCCCCGCAGGGGTTCACCCACGAGGGGCGGACCTACCAGCTCCTCATGCGCCACCGCCGCCAGTACCTGCCCTACGCGGTGACCCTGAAGAAGTTCAGCCACGACAAGTACGCGGGGACCGACATCCCCAAGAACTTCTCCAGCCTGGTCCACCTCTCGAACCCCACCACCGGCGAGGCGCGCGACGTCCTCATCTACATGAACCAGCCCCTGCGCTACGACGGGAAGGCCTTCTACCAGCAGAGCTTCGGCAAGGGAGACACGCTCTCCATCCTGCAGGTGGTCGAGAACCCGGGCTGGCTGCTCCCCTACGTGTCCTGCGTGCTGGTCTCGCTGGGGCTCGTCATCCACTTCGCCATCGTCATGCGGAAGTCGTCGAAGAAGCGCGAGGCGGCCCGCCTCGCCCAGGCCGGTCAGGAGGCGTGACATGAAGAACCTCGGCAAGTACGCGGCCTGGATCGCGGGAGGCCTGGGCCTCGTCGGTGCGCTCCTCATGCTGCGCCCGCCCGGGCAGGTGCGGGGCCTCGACGTGGACGGGTTCCAACGCCTTCCGGTGCTGGAGGGCGGGCGGCTGAAGCCGCTCGACAGCGTGGCGCGCAACGCGCTCCTCGTCATCCGCGGCCAGCAGAGCTTCCGCCACCAGGATCGCACCGTGGAATCCACCGAGTGGATCCTGGACGTCCTGCTCCGGCCGCAGTTGGCCGACGAGCAGCCCATCTTCGTCATCAACGACCCGGACGTCCTCGGGATGATGGGCATCCCGCAGACCCGCGACCGCTACTTCAGCTTCCGCCAGATCCTGCCCGCCATCGACGCCATCCAGCGGGAGGCCAACACCGCGCACGCCATCGAGGCGAAGCAGCGGACCCGCTTCCAGGGGGCGGTGGCCAACCTCTTCGAGCGGCTCTACCTCTACCACCGGCTCAAGAACACCATCCAGCCCGAGGCGTCGGCCGGGCTCGCCGCCGAGATCGCCGCGGTGGGCTCCCCGGGCGCGGCCCAGCGCCAGGCGGCGCTCGCCGACCTGGCCTACTTCCGGCCGCTGCCGCCGCTCGCCGGGCAGAGGGCCGAGGCCTGGACCAACACCGGCGAGGCCCTGCTGGCCGCGTCCACCGGCGCCGTGAACCCCGCCCTCGAGCCCTGGTCGCGCATCTCCGCCGCGTACGCCACCCAGGACGCCGGGGCCTTCAACCGGTCGGTGAAGGAGCTGCAGGCGGTGACCTTCGGCCTCCAGCCCCAGGCCCAGGGCACGGTGGATCACGAGACCACCTTCAACCGGGCCCAGCCCTTCTACGTGGGCATGGTCCTCTACGTGCTGGCGGCCCTGGCGGTCTTCGCCTCCTGGCTCTGGAAGCCCGACCTCCTGCGGCGCGTCGGCTTCGGCCTCCTCTGCGCCGGGGCCATCGTGCAGACCGCGGGCCTCGTGTCCCGCATCGTGCTGCAGGGACGCCCGCCGGTGACCAACCTCTACTCGTCGGCGGTCTTCGTGGGATGGGGCGCGGTCCTGCTCGGGATCGTCCTCGAGCGCATGTACCGCAACGGCTTCGGGGCCGCGGTGGCCGCGGCCTCCGGGTTTGCGTCGCTCCTCGTCGCCCACCACCTCTCCACCGACGGCGACACCATGGAGATGATGCGGGCGGTGCTCGACTCCAACTTCTGGCTCGCCACCCACGTCACCACCATCACCATCGGCTACAGCGGGACCTTCCTCGCCGGCGCCATCGCCATCGCCTGGACGCTCCGCAAGCAGTTCGCCCCGCGGATGAACCCGGAGACCTCGAAGTCGCTCTCCGGGATGGTCTACGGGATCATCGCCTTCTCCCTCTTCTTCAGCTTCGTGGGCACGGTGCTCGGCGGCATCTGGGCCGACCAGTCCTGGGGGCGCTTCTGGGGCTGGGACCCGAAGGAGAACGGCGCGCTGCTCATCGTGCTCTGGAACGCCATCATCCTGCACGCGCGCTGGGGCGGCTTCGCCCGGGAGCGCGGGATCATGACCATGGCCATCTTCGGCAACGTCATCACCGCGCTCTCCTGGTTCGGCGTGAACATGCTGGGCGTGGGGCTGCACTCCTACGGCTTCATGGACAAGGCCTTCTGGGCCCTGTCCGCCTTCTGCGGGTCCCAGCTCCTGCTCATGGCGCTCGCGCTCGCGCCACGCCAGTTCTGGAAGGGCCGGGCGGCCCGGGGCGCCGTGGACGAGGCGCGCGCCGCCAAGGCGTGATAGGAAGCGGCCGCCGCGCGCGGCCCAGGACGGCCCCGCCCGGCGACCCGCCCGGCGGGGCCGCTCGTTCCCGGGCGCCCGGGGCGAACGGAAGGGACCATGAAGCACCAGATCGCCCGCCGGCGGACCTTCGCCATCATTTCCCACCCGGACGCCGGGAAGACCACCCTCACCGAGAAGCTCCTGCTCTACGGAGGCGTGATCCAGCTGGCCGGGGCGGTGAAGGCCAAGCGGGGGCGCGCCAGCGCGGTCTCCGACTGGATGGAGATGGAGCGCGAGCGCGGGATCTCCATCACCACCAGCGTGCTGCAGTTCCCCTACCGGGGACTGCAGATGAACCTGCTCGACACCCCCGGCCACGCCGACTTCAGCGAGGACACCTACCGCACGCTCCACGCCGTGGACGGCGCGGTCATGCTGCTCGACAGCGCCAAGGGCGTCGAGGCGCAGACCCGCAAGCTCTTCCGGGTCTGCCGCCAGCGGGCCATCCCCATCTTCACCTTCGTGAACAAGCTCGACCGCCCCGGACGCGACGCCTTCGACCTCATCGGCGAGGTCGAGAGCGTGCTCGGGATCGGCGTGTACCCGGTGACCTGGCCGGTGTTCCGCGGCGGGGTCTTCCGCGGCGTCTACCACCGCCTGCGACGGCGCGTGTACCTCTTCGAGGCCGACCGGGCCAACTCCAGCTCGACCACCGGCGCCGAGCGGCCGCCGGTCGAGGTCACCGGCATCGACGACCCGGCGCTCCGCGAGGAGCTGGAGGAGGCCGGCCACGACCGGCTCCGTCACGACGCCGAGCTCCTGGAGATGGCCGGCGACGGGTTCGACCGGGAGCGCTTCGAGGCCGGACAGCTGTCGCCCATGTTCTTCGGATCGGCGGTGAACAACTTCGGCCTGGAGGCCTTCCTGGAGACCTTCTCCGAGCTCATGCCCCCGCCGCGGGCGCGCCCCTCCGACGCCGGGCCCATCGAGCCGGCCCGCGACGAGTTCAGCGGCTTCGTCTTCAAGATCCAGGCGAACATGGACCGGGCCCACCGCGACCGGGTGGCCTTCGTGCGCATCTGCTCGGGCAAGATGGTGCGGGGCATGAAGGTGACCCACGTGCGCAGCGGCAAGGAGGTCCGCCTGGCCAGCCCCACCCAGTTCCTGGCCCGCGAGCGCAGCGTGGTGGACGAGTCCTACGCCGGGGACGTGGTGGGCATCCACGACCCCGGGAACTTCGAGATCGGCGACACCCTCACCGGCGGATCGCGCTTCTCCTTCGAGGGGATCCCCAGCTTCGCGCCCGAGCACTTCCGGCGGCTGGCGCTCGTGGACCCCATGCGGCGCAAGCAGTTCGCCACCGGGATCGAGCAGCTCGCCCAGGAGGGGACGGTGCAGCTGTACCGCCCGCCCGCGGGGCGCGCCGGCGACCTCGTGCTCGGCGCGCTCGGCCAGCTCCAGTTCGAGGTGGTGAAGTACCGGCTCGAGGCCGAGTACGGGGTCGAGGTCCGGGTCGAGACGGTGCCCTGGGTGCTGGCCCGCTGGCCGGCCCGGGCCGACGGCACGCCGGTGGACCTGGAGGCGCTCCAGGACGCGGTGGAGGGCATGGTGGTCATCGACGTGCGGGACCGTCCGGTGGTGCTCTTCGACCGGGCCTGGGCGCTCCAGACCGCCGAGCGGGTACACCCCGAGTACGTCTTCTCCGAGACCGCCAGCGGCGTCGTGGTCCGCGCCGCGTAGCGGACGGCCGGGGACGCGGCCGGGCCAGGCCCCGCCCGATCACTCCCCGGGGGTCGGCTCCGGGACCGGTGCCGGCGTGGCCCGGTCGAGCCCCTCGTCGGCGTAGGAGGTCGGATCCTCCAGCGCCTCGAGGTGCGTGATCACGTGGGCGTTGGGCACCACCTGCCGGACGTCGTGCTCGATCCGCTCGAGCAGGGCGTGCCCCCGCGCAACGCTCCACGTTCCCGGCACGAGCACGTGCACCGAGACGAAGCGCCGCGACGCGGCCTGCCGGGTCCGCAGGGCGTGGAAGGCGACCTCGGGGCCGCGGTGGCCGTCGAGCACCCGCTGCACGGCCGCCTGCTCCCCGGCGGGGAGCGCGGTGTCGAGCAGCCCCAGCGCCGACCGGCGGATGAGCTTCACGCCGGACCAGGTGATGTTCACGGCCACGGCGATGGCCACGATCGGATCGAGGCGATCCCAGCCGGTGAGGGCCACCACCCCGATCCCGGCCAGCACCCCGGCCGAGGTCCAGACGTCGGTCATGAGGTGGTGCGCGTCGGCCTCCAGCGCGATGCTGTGGTGGCGGCGCCCCGCCCGGAGAAGCACGCGGGCGGCGAAGAGGTTCACGAGCGACGCCCCGGTGGAGACGAGGAGTCCCGCGCCCACCTGCTCGAGCGGGGCGGGGTGGAGGAGTCGGTTCACCGCGGACCAGGCGATGGCCACCGCCGCCACCAGGATCAGCGCGCCCTCCACGCCGCTGGCGAAGTACTCGGCCTTGTCGTGGCCGTAGGCGTGGTCCTCGTCGGGCGGGCGGGCGGCCACGGTCAGCATGCCGAGGGTGGTGATCGCGGCCACCAGGTTCACCACCGACTCGGCGGCGTCGGAGAGCAGGCCGACCGACCCGGTGAGGAGCCAGGCCACCGTCTTCATGGCGATGGTCACCACGGCCGCTCCGATGGAGAGCCAGGCGAAGCGGGTCAGGGAGGCGCGCCCCCCGGGGAGGGGGGCGCCCGCCGCGGGGCCGGGCCTTCCCGGCGCGGGAGCGGTCATGGGACCGGACGCTCGCGCGCGGGGAGGACGTCCCTCAGGACCTGGCGAGCCCGCCGCAGCATCTCCACGGTGGTCTCCCAGGAGACGCAGGCGTCGGTCACGGAGCAGCCGTATCGCAGGAGGGAGAGGTCGGCCGGGATGGGCTGGCTTCCGGCCTCGATGAAGCTCTCGACCATGAAGCCCACCACCGAGCGGTTGCCCTCGCGGATCTGGTGGGAGACGTCGCGCATCACGAGCGGCTGGAGCTCCGGCTTCTTCCAGGAGTTGGCGTGCGAGCAGTCGACCACCACGTTGCGGGGGAGCTTCGCCTTGCGGAGCGCCTCCTCGGCGAGGGAGATCGAGACCGTGTCGAAGTTGGGCCGCCCGCCGCCCCCGCGGAGCACGAGGTGGCCGTAGCGGTTCCCGCGGGTGCGGATGATGGCCGACCGCCCCTCGCCGTTCACGCCGAGGAAGCTGTGCGGGCCGGCCGCGGAGAGGATGGCGTTCACGGCGCCGTCCACGTCGCCGTCGGTCCCGTTCTTGAAGCCCACCGGCGTGGAGAGGCCGGAGGACATCTCGCGGTGGGTCTGCGACTCGCTGGTGCGGGCCCCGATGGCGGTCCAGGCGATGAGGTCGCCGTAGTACTGGGGCGCGATGGGATCGAGGGCCTCGGTCCCGGCGGGCAGGCCCAGCTCATTCACGTCGAGGAGGAAGCGGCGGCCGCGCTCCATGCCCTCGTCGATGCGGAACGAGTCGTCCATCCGTGGATCGTTCACGAACCCCTTCCAGCCCAGCGAGGTCCGCGGCTTCTCGAAGTAGACCCGCATGACGACGAGCAACGTGTCCGACAGCTCGTCGGCGAGGCCGCGCAGCCTCCGGGCGTAGTCCAGTCCGGCCACCGGATCGTGGATGGAGCAGGGCCCCACCACCACGAAGAGCCGCCGGTCGCGGCCGTCGAGGATGGCCTCGATGGCGCGGCGGGCGGAGACGACGGTGGCGGCGGCCTTCTCGGTGAGCGGGTGGCGCCCCTTCACCTCGTCCGGCGAGGGCATGAGCTCGAATGAGCCGACGTTCAGGTTTTCGGTCTGCTGCATGGGATCCTCATGGTAACAGGGAAACCCGTGACCCTGTTGCACGCTTCCTCCATCGGGCTCGCCTTCGGCAGCCGGACCGTCCTCGACGGCCTCACCCTCACCATCGAGGAGGGGGAGCGGGTCGGGCTCGTGGGGGTGAACGGGTCGGGAAAGTCGTCCCTGCTGCGCATCCTCGCGCGGGCCGCCGACCCCGACCGGGGCGAGGTGCAGCTCCGGAGGGGCGCGTCGGTGACCTACCTGCCCCAGGAGCCCGGGTTCCCGGGCGGCGCCACGGTGGCCTCCGAGCTGGAGGTGGCGCGGGCGCCCTTGCGCGCCGCCATCGAGGCCCACGCCGCGCTCGCCGGGCGGCTGGAGGCGGAGGCCGACCCCGCCCGCCACGAGCGGATGCTCGCGGAGATGGCCGCGCTCGCCGACCGGGTGGAGCACCTGGGAGGATGGGACACGGCCCACGAGGCGCGCCGGCTGCTCGATCGCCTGGGCGTGAAGGACTGGGATCGCCCCGTGGCGGAGCTCTCCGGCGGGGCGCGCAAGCGGGTCGCCATCGCGCGGGCGCTGCTCGCCCGGCCGGACCTCCTCCTCCTCGACGAGCCCACGAACCACCTCGACGCCGACACCGTCGACTGGCTGGAGGAGGAGCTCGACGCGCGGAGCGGGGCGCTCGTCCTCGTGACCCACGACCGCTATCTCCTCGACGACCTGGTGGACCGGATCGTGGAGATCACGCCGGCGGGCGGGGTGACCAGCTGGCCCGGCAACTACGAGGCCTTCCTGGAGCAGAAGCTCGCCGCCGAGGAGCAGTCGACGCTGGCCGAGCACAAGCGGCAGCGCTGGATCGCCCAGGAGGTGGCCTGGCTCCGGCGGGGCGTCGAGGCGCGGAGGACGAAGAGCAAGGCCCGCATCCAGCGGGCCCGGGCGCTGCTCGCCGAGAAGGGGTTCGCCCGCCCGCGGGTGGCGGACTTCCAGGTCGCGCCCCCGCCGCGCCTCTCCCAGGTGGTGCTCGAGGCCCACGGCCTCGCCAAGGCCTTCGGCGGCCGGACCGTGCTCCGGGACGTGGACTTCGTCCTCCAGCGGGGCGAGCGGGTGGGCATCGTCGGCCCGAACGGCGCCGGGAAGACCACGCTCCTCCGGCTGCTCCTCGGGGAGCTCGAGCCGGACGCGGGGACGGTGGTGACCGGCGTTCGCACCCGCGTCGCCTACCACGACCAGCAGCGGGAGGCGCTCGATCCGGGCCGGACGGTGTACGAGGCCGCCGGCGGCGGGGCCCCGGGAATGGCCGGCGAGGACTTCGTCACCATCGGCGACCGGCGGGTCGGGCTCCGCGACTACCTCGACGACCTGCTCTTCCCCGCGCCGATGCAGCGGATGAAGGTGGGGGCGCTCTCCGGCGGGGAGCGCAACCGGCTGCTCCTCGCCCGCCTGTTCCTCCAGGGCGCGAACGTGCTGGTTCTCGACGAGCCGACGAACGACCTCGACCTCGTCACGCTGAACGTGCTCGAGCGTCTGCTCCTCGACTTCGGGGGCAGCGTGCTCCTCGTCACGCACGACCGCTACTTCCTCGACAAGGTGGCGACGGCCATCCTGGCCGTGGAGGGGGACGGGCGGGCGGTGCGCTACCCGGGCAACTTCGAGACCTACCGGACGCTGAAGGAGCAGGCGGAGGCGGCGCGGCGCGAGGCGGAGGCGCCGTCGCCGCGGCCGGCGGCGCAGGCCGGCCCCCGGGAGCCCCCCGCCCCGCCCGGGCGCGCCCGCAGGCCGGGCAGGCTCTCGTTCAAGGAGCAGCGCGAGCTCGAGGGCATGGAGGCGGCCATCCTGGCGGCGGAGGAGCGGAAGGCGGCCGCCGAGGCGGCCCTCTCCGACCCGGCCACGTACCAGAAGGGCGGGGAGGGGGTCCCGGCGCTGCGGGCCGAGATGGAGGCCGCCGCCGCCGAGGCCGAGCGGCTCTACGCGCGCTGGCAGGAGCTGGAGTCGATCGCCGCCGCCGGCGTCAAGGACGGGCCTGGATGAGCTCGATCCGGTAGCCGTCCGGGTCCTCGACGAAGGCGATCACGGTGGTGCCGTGCTTCATGGGGCCGGCGGGACGGACGACCTTGCCGCCGCGCCGGGCGATCTCCTCGCAGGCGGCGTGCGCGTCCGGGACCTCGAGGGCCACGTGCCCGAAGCCGGTGCCCAGCTCGTAGCGCGGGGTGTCCCAGTTCCAGGTGAGCTCCAGCGCGGCCGCCTCCGACTCGGGGGCGTAGCCCACGAAGGCCAGCGTGAAGCGCCCCTCCGGGTACTCGTGGCGGCGGAGCAGCTTCATGCCGAGCACGTCGACGTAGAAGCGGATCGAGCGATCGAGGTCGCCCACGCGGATCATGGTGTGGAGGATTCTCATCGGGTCACTCGTACATCTCGCGGGTGTGCTTGCCCATGAATCGGACGGCCGCGGGGCGCGAGAGCACCCGCTGCATCACGAAGTTCACCGCCCGGTTGACGCGGCCCGGGACGACGACCGGCTTCCGGCCCAGGGCCCGCAGGGCCTCGTCGACCACCGCGGACGACTCCATGGTGGGCACGTTCTTGCGCGGCCGGGAGGCCTCGAAGGTGGGCGTGCGGGTGGGGCCGGCGCGGCAGGCGAGCACGTCGACCCCGGCCGGGCCGAGCTCGTCCCAGAGCCCCTCGGCGAGGACGATCTCGAAGGCCTTGGTGGCGGCGTAGGTGGCGACGATGGGGGTCCCCTGGCCCCCGGCGAGCGAGGACATGAGCAGGATGCCGCCCCGGCCACGGCTGGCCATCTTGCGCCCGAAGTGGTGCGCGAGGGCGACCGGGGCCCGGCAGTTCACGTCGATCACCTTCTGGAGATCGTCGATGGAGCGGTCGAGGAACGGTCCGAGGGCCGAGAAGGCGGCGCTGTGGACGACGAGGCCCACCTCGGCGCCCGCGGCGAGGCCGTCGAGCGCGGCGACGAGCCCGGGGCTCCCGGCGTCCGCGGAGAGCGTGCGGACCTCGACGCCGTGGGCCTCGCGCAGGGCGCGCGCCAGGGCCTCCAGCGGCCCCGGCCTGCGGGCGACGAGGAGGAGGTGGAGCCCCCGGGAGGCGAGCGCCCGCGCGAAGGCCTCGCCGATGCCCTCCGACGCCCCGGTGACGACGGCGAAGGGGCCGTAGCGGGTGCGGAAGTCCGTCAACCCGCCTCCTCGGTGAAGGGGTGGGGCATGAGCCACATCCGCGCGACCACCAGCACCGGGACGATCATCCAGGGCGCGTTGGCGCCGACCACGATGGCCGGGTAGGGGGTGGCGTGGATGCCGCGCAGCTCGTCGCCCAGGATGATGAAGACGTTCGTGAAGAGCATGGTCCCCCAGACGATGCTGGGGATCCGGATCCACTCCCGCCCCATCGCGTAGGCCCAGATGGCCGCCGCGTAGAAGGGGCCGAAGACCAGCACGTCGAGCCAGATGGTGGCCCGGTACCAGGCCGGCCGGGCGATGAGCAGCGGGTCGAAGCTCCGCTCCCACCAGTGGACGAGGGCGAGCAGCCGCTCCGGGGGCCAGAGGGGAGGCGTGAACCGTCGGATGTCGTCGATGACCACCTGCTCCAGGCTCACGACGTACGTCGTGAAGAACAGGTTCACCACGAAGAAGGCGACGAGGGCCAGGTCCCACGGGCGCCGCCGGAGCGGCACGACGCACCGGTTCACTTGAAGGAGAAGTTGAAGAACGGGAAGACCGGCAGCATGCCGCCCTTCTGGATGATGTTGACGAGGCCGATCTGGATGCCTTCCATGGTGACGGTGTTGTTCACGAGCCCGAGCTGGAGCCCCTTCACGTGGTTGGCCTGGTTGTAGATGCCCCACTGGAGCCCGGTGAAGGACCCGTCGGTGAGGTTGGCGGCCATGTTGCCCTGCCAGCCCACCCCGTTCCCGTGGACGATGCCGACGAGGCCCCACTGCACGCCCTCCAGGCCTCCCGAGGTCACGTTCACGAGGCCGAGGTCGAAGCCGTTCACGAAGGCGTTGCTGCCGTAGAGGAGGCTGAACCGGAAGCCGCTCACTCCCTGGGCCTCCGGCACGATCTGCACCGGCGTGACGAGGCCGAGCGAGATGGGCTTGCCACCCGACTCGGCGCGGACGGCGGACGGCGCGGCGAGGAGGACGGCCAGGAGGGGGAGGGCGAATGCGAGTCGACGCATGGTTTCTCCTTTGGAGTTGGGTCAGCCGAGGGCCTTCTGCAGGACGATTCTTAGCGTATTCGGGTCCGCCTTGCCCCGGGTTTCCCGCATGACCGCCCCGATCAGGAATGCGAGCAGCTTGGACTCGCCGGCCCGGTACCGGGCCACCTCGGCGGCCCGGGACGCGAGCACCCGGGCCACGGCCTCCTCGAGCGCGGCCGCGTCGTGGACCTTCTCGAGGCCCAGCTCGGCGAGGCGCCCCGCGGGATCGCCCGGGCGCTCGACCAGGCTCGCGAGCAGCGCCTTCGCGCCGGCGCCGGTGGTCCTGCCCGACTCGGCCACCACGACGAACCGCCCGAAGGTCGCGGGGTCGAGCGGGAGCGCGGTGAGCGGCCTCCCCGCGGCCAGCCCGGCGAGCTCGTTCTGGAGCCAGCGCGCCGCGGGCCCGGCGGGTGCCCCCGTGGCGAACGCCCCCTCGAGGAAGGTGGCGGCGTCCGGGTCGGTGGAGAGCGCGTCCGCCTGGTCGGGCGTGAGGCCGGGGATGGCGAGCAGGCGGGCGTGGCGCGCCGCGAGCGACGGATCGGCCGCCCGCGCCTCGGCGCGGGCCTCGGCGGGGCTGCGCCGTGGGGCCGTGGCCGCGGGCTCCCGCGGGGGGCGGACGGGCCGCGAAGGGGAGGGAGCGGTGACCGGGCCGCCGGCCGTGGTGGACGCCCGGGCGCTCCAGCCGTCCTTCAGCGTCATGGTCCGGTTGAAGACCGGGGCGCCCGGGCGGGAGTCGACGGGGTCGACGAAGAAGTAGCCCTGCCGGAGGAACTGCCAGGCGGTGCCGGGCGCGGCGTCGCGCAGGGCGGGCTCGACCCGGGCGCCCGGGGCGAGGGCGAGGGAGCCCGGGTTGAGCACGTCGAGGAAGTTGCCCTCGGCGTCCGGCTGCTCGACCGTGAAGAGCCGGTCGTAGAGCCGCACCTCGGCCGGCACCGAGCGGTCGGCGTGGACCCAGTGCACGGTCCCGATCCCGCGCGGCGGCGCGGTGCCGTCCGGGGATGGCGGGTTCACGGTGCAGCGGATCGCCTCGACCCGCCCGTCGGGGCCGCGGGTCGCGCCCAGGCAGCGGATCACGAAGGCGCCGGCGAGACGCACCTCGCGCCCGGGCGCCAGCCGCTTCCATCCCGCGGGCGGCTCGTCGGCGTAGTCGTCGCGCTCGACGAGGAGCCGGGCGCCGACCGGCACCTTGCGCGACCCACCGCGGGCCGGCTCGGCCGGCCACCAGGGGACGTCGAGCTCCTGGTCGGGCCCGGACCAGTTCTCGAGGACGAGCGGCACGGGGTCGAGCACCGCGAGCGCCCGGGGGGAGGTCCGTTCCCGGTCGGCGCGGATGCAGTACTCGAGCTTGCCGATGTCGACGACGCTGTTGTTCTTGGCCACCCCGATGAGCTCGGCGAAGTCCCGCAGGGCCTCGGGCGTCACGCCCCGGCGCCGCATCCCGGCGATGGTGGGCATGCGGGGGTCGTCCCAGCCCGACACGCGCCTCTCGTTCACGAGCTGCAGGAGTTTCCGCTTCGACATCACCGTGTAGCCCAGGGAAAGCCGGGCGAACTCGTGCTGGCGCGGGCGCGGATCCCAGGGGCCGGTGTGGTCGAGCACCCAGTCGTAGAGCTCCCGGTTCGACTCGAACTCGAGCGTGCAGATGGAGTGGGTCACCCCCTCGAACGCGTCCTCGAGCGGATGGGCGTAGTCGTACATGGGGTAGATGCACCACGCGTCGCCGGTCCGGTGGTGGTGGGCGTGCCGGATCCGGTACAGGAGCGGATCCCGCAGGATGACGTTGGGGTGCGCCATGTCGATGCGGGCGCGCAGCACCGCGGCGCCGTCGGGGAACTCCCCATTCCGCATGCGCCGGAGGAGATCCAGGCTCTCGGCGGCCGGCCGGTCGCGGAACGGGCTCGCCACCCCGGGGCGCTCGAAGCTGCCGCGCTGCTCGCGGATGGCCTCCTGCGGCTGGGTGTCGACGTAGGCCTTCCCGTCCTCGACGAGCCGCTCGGCGCACCGGTACATGCGCTCGAAGTAGTCGGACGCGAAGTGGAGGTGCTCGCCCCAGTCGCCGCCGAGCCAGCGCACGTCCTCCTCGATCGACTGGACGTACTCCACGTCCTCGGTGGTGGGGTTGGTGTCGTCGAAGCGGAGGTGGGCGCGGCCCCCGTAGCGGGCCGCCAGCCCGAAGTTGAGCAGGATCGACTTCGCGTGCCCGATGTGCAGGAAGCCGTTCGGCTCCGGGGGGAACCGGGTGACGATGGGTCGGCGGACCCGGCCCGAGGCCAGGTCATCGTCGACGATGTCGGTGAGGAAGTTCCCGGGACGGTCCGATCCTGCCATCAGGGGCGTGTACCGCAGGGCCGGACCGCTCGCAACTACGCGGAAGGAGGGTATCCTGCCCGGCCATGGAGGCTTTCCTCGACGGTTCCAGCCCGCTCCACTGGCTCCTCGTCGCGGTCCTGGGCGTCTCGGGCGCGCTCACGGCCTGGCTGGGGATCCGCGACGGGCTCGTGCGGCGTCGGGTCCGCACCAACTCCGGGCCGATGACGGGCCGGAGCGCGATCGTGGCCGGGGTGCTCTACCTCGCCTTCGGGCTCTCGGGCGTGGTGGGGGCCGTGTGGTTCGTGGTCCGGGCGCGGTGACGGCCCTCGTCGTGCCGAAGGCCGGTGGCGGGGGTTCCGCGCCTCCCCCCGCGCGCAGGAGAGCTGAAGCGCCACGCTCCGGTGGAAGGCCTGGATCATCGGCTCGAACCGGGCCGGATCGCCCTCGAGGGCGGAGAGCGCCAGGGCGACGGCCTCGAGGGTGGAGAGGTGGACGGAGCCCGGCTCGGCGCGGAGCCCGGCGTACCCGCTGGGCCGGCCGGCGTCGACGGAGAGGCGCGGGAGCCGGGCCAGCGTGGGCGAGAGACGGAGCATCTTCTCCGACTGGTGCCAGGTCCCGTCCACCACGAAGAGGACCGCGGGCGGTGCCTGCCGGAGCGACGCGGCCTCGAGCGAGCCGGGCCCCGGGTAGAGCAGGAAGGCGCCGGGTCGCAGCGCGAGCTCCCGGACGCCCGGGTGGCCCTCGAACGAGACGCCCACGTGGAGCTCCACGTTCTCGAGCGCGATCCGGGTCAGCCAGGCGGAGCAGATGGCGAGGCGCGCCTCGCGGGGGTGCTGGAGCAGCACCACCCGGGTGCGGGACGGGACGGCGCGGAGGCCCTGGCAGGCGCAGTGGGCGACCGGCCGCAGGCAACGGGGGCAGCGCTCGCGGACGGCCACGGCGGGAGACCTACCCGTTCGAGCCGGCGGAGGCAAGGCGGGCCGGGTGGCCAGGAGGGGAGGGCACGGCCCCGCAGTTGCAGTTCCCGTCGGGGGTGCGTAAACCATCGGTCGAGCCGGTTTTCGGGCCAGGAACGATCTCGGGAGGATCGACATGAACGGGGAGCAGGAGAACGCGACGCAACCGACGATGGCGGCCGTGGAGGCGAAGTTCGAGGAGGCCAAGGCCGCCGTGATGGAGGTCGAGCAGAAGGCCGAGGCGGAGGTGAAGAAGGTCCGGGCCAGGGCGAGGAAGCTCGTCGCCCGGGTGAAGAAGCAGGCCCGCGCCGCCGGGAAGAAGGCCAGCGCCACGGTGAAGAAGGACGTGAAGAAGGCCCGGGCGGCCGTGAAGAAGGCCAGGGCCGCGGTGGCCCGCCTCGCGAAGAAGCCGGGGCGGAAGCCGGCCGCGAAGAAGGCGGCCGCGCGGAAGCCGGCGCGGAAGCCCGCGAGGAAGGCCGGCAAGCGGAAGTAGACCGCCCGGCGCGGAAGAGGGGCGCGCCTGCCGGGGCCACGTGCCGCGGCGGGTCGCGCCCTCGTCGCGTCCGTACGCCGGGGCGCCCGCCCGCGGGCCGCGCGGTTCCCGTGGACGGGTCGCGCGACTTCTGGTTTCCTTCCGGGTCATGCCCACCCCCACCTTCCAGTACCAGGACCCGTTCCCGCTCGCGAAGGACCAGACCCGCTACCGCCTCGTCGCCAAGGAGGGCGTCTCGGTCGCCACCTTCGAGGGCAAGGAGGTCCTCAAGGTCGAGCCGGCCGCGCTCGAGCGCGTGGCCAACGAGGCCATGCGCGAGCTCTCGTTCTTCCTGCGCCCCGACCACAACGAGCAGGTCGCGAAGATCCTGGCCGACCCCGAGGCTTCCCCGAACGACAAGGGCGTGGCGCTCGCCTTCCTCCGCAATGCCGAGATCTCGGCGCAGGGCGAGCTGCCCATCTGCCAGGACACCGGCACCGCGACCATCGTCGGGAAGAAGGGGCAGCAGGTCTGGACCGGCGTGAAGGACGAGGAGTGGCTCTCGAAGGGGGTCTACCGGACCTACACCGAGGAGAACCTGCGCTACTCCCAGACCGCGGCGCTCAACATGTACGACGAGGTCAACACCGGGACCAACCTGCCCGCGCAGATCGACCTCTACGCGACCGAGGGCGCGGAGTACAAGTTCCTCTTCGTCGCCAAGGGCGGCGGCTCCGCCAACAAGACCATGCTCTGGCAGGAGACGAAGGCGCTGCTCACGCCGGAGAAGCTCGAGAAGTTCCTCGTCGAGAAGATGAAGTACCTGGGCACCGCGGCCTGCCCGCCGTACCACATCGCGGTGGTGGTCGGCGGCACGTCCGCCGAGGCCAACCTCAAGACCGTGAAGCTCGCCTCGACGAAGTACTACGACGGGCTCCCCACCGAGGGGAACGCCCACGGCCAGGCCTTCCGGGACGTCGACCTGGAGAAGCGGCTCCTGCTCGCCGCGCAGAAGCTGGGCATCGGCGCCCAGTTCGGCGGCAAGTACTTCGCCCATGACGTGCGCGTGGTCCGCCTCCCGCGGCACGGGGCCTCCTGCCCGGTGGGCATGGGCGTCTCCTGCTCGGCCGACCGCAACGCGAAGGCCAAGATCACGAAGGACGGGATCTTCGTCGAGGACCTGGACCGGAACCCCAGCCGCCTCATCCCCGAGCAGTACCGGGGCAAGCACGGCCACGGCGTGAAGGTCGACCTCAACCGCCCCATGAAGGAGATCGTCGCCGAGCTCTCGAGGCACCCGGTCTCGACGCCGCTCCTCCTCACCGGCACGCTGGTCGTCGCCCGCGACATCGCCCACGCCAAGTTCAAGGAGCTCATCGACGCCGGCAAGGGCGTGCCCGAGTACCTGAAGGCCCACCCGGTCTACTACGCCGGGCCGGCCAAGACGCCGAAGGGCAAGCCGTCCGGCTCCTTCGGGCCGACCACCGCCGGCCGCATGGACTCCTACGTGGACCTGCTCCAGTCGCACGGTGCGTCGCTCGTCATGATCGCGAAGGGGAACCGCAGCCAGCAGGTCACCGACGCCTGCAAGAAGTACGGCGGGTTCTACCTGGGCTCCATCGGCGGCCCGGCGGCGGTGCTCGCCGAGGAGAACATCAAGAAGGTGGAGTGCATCGACTTCGCCGAGCTGGGCATGGAGGCGGTCTGGAAGATCGAGGTGGTGGACTTCCCGGCCTTCGTGCTCGTGGACGACAAGGGAAACGACTTCTTCAAGAAGCTCGGCATCTAGCGCTCCCCGGTGGTTCCCGCGGCCCCGCACGTCCTCCGGGACGTCCGGGGCCGTCCTGCATCCGAACGGGTCGTGTATACTGTCCGGCCCTCCAGCCCCCTCCGCCGGAACCACATGACCGAGCCCCGCACCCTGCTCCAGAAGATCTGGGATTCCCACGTCGTGGCCCAGGAGGACGGCGCGCCGGCCGTCCTCTACATCGACCGCCACCTCGTCCACGAGGTGACCTCCCCGCAGGCCTTCACCGGGCTGCGCGCCCGCAAGCTCCGGGTCCGGCGTCCCGACCTCACCACCGCCACCGCCGACCACTCCATCCCCACCCGCGGGCCGGTGGTGGACGCGCAGGCGGCGGCGCAGCTCCGCCAGCTCGACGAGAACTGCCGCGAGTTCGGGGTGCCGCTCTTCGGACGTGGCGATCCGCGGCAGGGCGTGGTGCACGTCATGGGGCCGGAGCAGGGGCTCACCCAGCCCGGCATGACCATCGTCTGCGGCGACAGCCACACCGCCACGCACGGAGCCTTCGGCGCGCTGGCCTTCGGCATCGGCACGAGCGAGGTGGAGCACGTCCTCGCCACCCAGTGCCTGCTCCAGCACCGGCCGCGCAACTTCGAGGTGCGCGTGGAGGGCCGGCTGCCGGACGGCGTCTCGGCGAAGGACGTGATCCTGGCCCTCATCGCCCGCATCGGCGTGGGCGGCGGCACCGGACACGTCTTCGAGTTCGACGGCAGCGGCATGCGCGCGCTCGACATGGAGGAGCGCATGACGGTGTGCAACATGGCCATCGAGGGCGGCGCCCGCGCCGGCCTCGTCGCGCCCGACGACGTCACCTTCCAGTACCTGGCCGGGAAGCCCGCCGCGCCGCGCGGGGAGGCCTGGGACCGGGCGCTCGCCCGCTGGCGCGCGCTCCCCTCCGACCCGGGCGCCCGCTTCGACCGGAGCGTCACCCTCGACGCCACCGCCCTCGAGCCGATGATCACCTACGGGACCAACCCCGGGATGGGGATCCCGGTGGGCGGCCGCGTCCCGAGCCCGGAGGCCGTCGCCGACGCGCAGCAGCGCGCCGCGCTCGACAAGGCCCTCGGGTACATGGGGCTCCGGCCCGGGCAGGCCATCGCCGGCCAGCCGGTGCAGGTGGTCTTCATCGGCAGCTGCACGAACGGCCGCATCTCCGACCTGCGAGCCGCGGCGTCGGTCCTGCGGGGGCGCAAGGTGGCGCCCGGCATGCGCGTCCTCGTGGTCCCGGGATCGGGGCTCGTGAAGGCGCAGGCCGAGGCCGAGGGGCTCGACCGGGTCTTCGTCGAGGCCGGGGCCGAGTGGCGCGACCCGGGCTGCTCGATGTGCATCGCCATGAACGGCGATCAGCTCCAGCCGGGCGAGTACGCCGTCTCCACCTCCAACCGCAACTTCGAGGGGCGCCAGGGGAAGGGCGGGCGGACGCTGCTCGCCTCGCCGCTCACCGCCGCCGCGGCCGCGGTGACCGGGAAAGTCACCGATCCCCGGACCCTCGCCCGCGCCTGAAGGAGAACGGCCATGGCCCAGTTCACCACGCTCACCTCCCGCGTCGTCGTCGTCCCGCAGAACGACATCGACACCGACCAGATCATCCCGGCCCGCTTCCTCAAGACCACCGACAAGGCCGGGCTGGGCTCGAGCCTCTTCGCCGACTGGCGCTACGACGCGGACGGCCGGCCCCGCCCCGGGTTCCCGCTCAACGCGCCGCGGGCCGAGGGCGCCCAGGTGCTCGTCGCCGGCGACAACTTCGGCTGTGGCAGCTCGCGCGAGCACGCCCCCTGGGCGCTCACCGGCTTCGGGTTCCGCGCGGTGGTGAGCACCTCCTTCGCCGACATCTTCCGGAACAACGCGCTCAAGAACGGCCTCCTGCCCGTGGCCGTCGACGCCGGCGCCCACGCGTCGCTGCTCGCCCAGCTCGCGGCGCGCCCCGAGGCCGAGGTGACCGTGGACCTCGCCGCCCAGGTGCTCGTCCTCCCCGACGGCGTGCGGGTGGGGTTCCCCATCGACCCGTTCTCCCGCACCTGCCTGCTCGAGGGGGTGGACGAGCTCGGCTACATCCTGCGCTTCGAGCCCGCCATCGAGGCGCACGAGCGTCGCCTGCGGGAGGCCTCGTGATCCAGGTCTACGACACGACGCTCCGGGACGGGACGCAGCGCGAGGGCATCTCCCTCTCCTGCGACGACAAGATCGCGGTGGCCACCCGGCTCGACGAGCTGGGCGTGGCCTTCATCGAGGGGGGCTGGCCGGGGTCGAACCCCAAGGACGCCGAGTTCTTCGCCCGGGCGCGCGACCTGCCCTGGCGCACCGCCCGGGTGGCCGCGTTCGGCTCCACCTGCCGCGTGGGTGGCGGTCCCGAGGACGACGCCAACATCCGCGCGCTGGTCGACTCCGGTGCCCCGGTGTGCACCGTCGTGGGGAAGACCTGGACGCTCCACGTGACCGACGTCCTGCGCACCAGCCTCGACGAGAACCTGCGCATCATCGAGCAGAGCCTGGCCTTCCTGGCCGCGCAGGGGCGGCGCGTGATCTACGACGCCGAGCACTTCTTCGACGGGTTCCGCGCCGACCCCGGCTACGCCCTGGCCACCCTCGACGCGGCGTCGCGGGGCGGGGCCGAGACGCTCGTCCTCTGCGACACGAACGGCGGATCGCTTCCCTGGCAGGTCGCCGACGTGGTGCGGCAGGTGCGCGCCCGCACCGCGCGCCCGCTCGGCATCCACGCCCACAACGACAGCGAGACCGCGGTCGCCAACTCGCTCGCCGCGGTGCAGGAGGGCGCCGTCCAGGTCCAGGGCACCGTGAACGGCTACGGCGAGCGGTGCGGCAACGCCAACCTGTGCTCGGTCATCCCGGCCGTCGAGCTGAAGCTCGGCCTGGAATGCCTGCCGGAGGGGCGGCTCCACACGCTCACCGAGGTGGCCCGCTACGTGGCCGAGGTGGCGAACCAGGCGCCCGACGATCACCAGCCCTACGTGGGGAAGTCGGCCTTCGCCCACAAGGGCGGCATCCACGTGGCCGCCATGCGGCGCAACGAGGCCACCTACCAGCACCTCGACCCCACCCTGGTCGGCAACCGGATGCGGGTGGTGGTGAGCGAACTCTCCGGGCGCGGCAACCTGCTCTCCAAGGCGGAGGAGCTGGGCATCGGCGGCGCCGACGTGGGCGGGGTCCTGGGCGAGATCAAGGAGCTCGAGGCGAAGGGGTTCTCCTTCGAGGCGGCCGAGGCGTCGGTGGCGGTGCTCCTCAAGCGCCAGGAGCCGGGCTACCGGCCGCCCTTCGAGCTGCTCGACTTCCTCGTCAACGTGGAGCACCGGACCGGGCGCGGCATCTTCGCCGAGGCCATGGTGAAGGTTCGCGTGGACGGCGAGGTCCACCACACCGCCGCCGAGGGGGACGGGCCGGTGGACGCGCTCGACGCGGCGCTGCGGAAGGCGCTCTCGCCCCGCTACCCCCGGGTCTCCGAGATGAAGCTCACCGACTACAAGGTGCGCATCCTCGACAGCGAGAGCGGGACCGGCGCGGTGACCCGCGTCCTCATCGACACGCACATGGGCGACCGGCGCTGGAGCACCGTGGGCGCCTCCACCAACATCATCGAGGCCAGCTGGCGCGCGCTCAGCGACTCGGTCGAGTACGGGCTGGCGGTCGTCGGCTGACGGCGCGCCCGGAGGAGACGGCATGAAGGCGACGATCGTGGTGCTCCCGGGCGACGGCATCGGCCCGGAGGTGACGGCGGAGGCGGTGCGGGTGCTCGAGGAGGTGGCCCGGAGGGGAGGGCACGCGCTGCGCTTCGAGGAACGGCTCATGGGCGGCTGCTCCATCGACGCCCACGGCGTGGCCATGACGCCGGAGGTGCTCCGCGACTGCCAGGCCGCCGACGCCGTGCTGCTCGGCGCGGTGGGCGGCCCGAAGTGGGACGATCCCGGCGCGCGGGCGCGCCCCGAGCAGGGGCTGCTCGGGCTGCGCAAGGGGCTCGGGGTCTTCGCCAACCTGCGGCCGGTTCGGGTCCACCCCGCGCTCGTCGACGCCTCGCCGCTCAAGGCCGACCGGCTCGCCGGGGTGGACATCCTGGTCATCCGGGAGCTCACCGGCGGGCTCTACTTCGGGGAGCCGAAGGGTCGCCACCAGCGGGACGGGCACGAGCACGCCGTGGACACGCTCGACTACGCCGACTTCGAGGTCCGCCGCATCACCGAGCTCGCCTTCCGGCTGGCGAAGGGGCGGCGGCGCAAGGTGACCTCGGTCGACAAGGCCAACGTGCTCGAGTCCTCGCGCCTCTGGCGGCAGGTCGCCACCGCGGTGGGCCGGGACAACCCGGACGTCGCCCTCGACCACATGCTGGTCGACACCGCGGCCATGCGGCTCGTCCAGGCGCCGGCCTCCTTCGACGTGCTCGTCACCGAGAACATGTTCGGGGACATCCTCACCGACGAGGCGGCCGTGCTGGCCGGGTCGATGGGCATGCTCCCCTCGGCCTCGCTGGGGGCGGGCGGCCCCGGCCTCTACGAGCCCATCCACGGCTCGGCGCCGGACATCGCCGGGAAGGGCATCGCCAACCCACTCGGGACCATCCTCTCGGCGGCCATGCTGCTGCGCCACTCGCTGGGCCTCGAGGCCGAGGCCCGGATGGTGGAGCGTGCGGCGGAGCTGGCCGTCACCGAGGGTGCACGGACCGCCGACCTGGGCGGGAAGCTCTCCACCCGCGCCATGGCCGACGAGGTGCTGCGGCGGCTCTGACGGATCCCGTCAGTCCTCCGGGATGGGCTGCGGGCCGGGCACGATGCCGGCGATGTCCGGGTCCTCGCCGGGCGCGAGCGGAGCGCCGGGGTTGGCCTCCTTCTCGCGCTTGCGCTGCTCGCGGCGCTCGTCCTTCTTGCGCTGCTTGTCGCGGCGCGCCGCCTCCTTCTGCCGCTTCGTCGAACCCGGGTTGAAGACCATGATCGCTCCTCGCGGCGGGGGCCTCGCGGCCCGGGAAATGCGAAGGCCCGGCGGTGGGCCGGGCCTTCATCGAACGGCTCGCCCGGCGACTACAGCGGCCGGACGTTGGCGGCCTGGAGTCCCTTCGGTCCCTTCTTGACCTCGAACTCCACGCGCTGACCCTCCTTCAGCGTGCGGAAGCCTTCCGTCTGGATGGCCGTGTGGTGGCAGAAGACGTCCTCGCCACCCCCGTCCTGCGTGATGAAGCCAAAGCCCTTCGCATCGTTGAACCACTTCACGACTCCACTGGCCATCCAGCACTTCCTTCGTCGTTCGCGCGGGAACCGTTCCCGGTGGGCTCGGGCCACCCCTGTGGCGCGGGCCGTCGAATGGTCTAGCGCGCCCGAAACGGTTTGTCGAGAGACCGCTCAGGACGCCTGGTCGAAGCGGTCGAAGCGCATGGTGAACACGGCGCGACCCTGCGTGAGGGAGCGCAGCTCGGTGGCGTAGCCGAACATCCGCCGAAGGGGGGCCTCCCCCTCCACGACCTTCACGGCCGCACCCCGATCGGAGACGTCGAGGACCGACCCGCGCCGCCGGTCGAGGCTGCCCAGGACCTCGCCGAGGTACTCCGCCGGCAGGACCACCTCCGTCCGCATGACGGGCTGCAGCAGGACGGGCCCCGCCCGGGTCGCGGCGTCCCGCACCGCGTCGGCGACCGCCACCTTGTAGGCGAAGGGCCTCGAGGCTCCCTCCCGCCAGGCCGCGCCGGTGAGCGTGACCGAGACGTCCTGGAGGGGATGGCCCTCGAGCACGCCGGTCTCGGCCGCCTCCCGGGCGCCCGCGGCCGCCATCTCGAGCGTCTCCCCGCGGAGGAACGGGAGGGCGCGTGCCTCGGGGGAGATCTCGAAGCGGAACCCGGCGCCCCGGGGGAGCGGCGCGAGCGCGACGGCGGCCTCGCCGAAGATCTCCTCCTGCTCCAGGACCCGCTCGAATCGCCCGGTTCCCTCGGCCGGCGCGGTGATCGTCTCCCGCAGCAGCACCTGCGGCACCCCGGTGCGGACCTCCAGGTGGAACTCGCGACGGAGCCGCTCCGCGACCACCTCCAGGTGCAGCTCGCCCATGCCGGACACGAGGAGCTGGCCGGTGTCGGGGTTCTCGCCGAACCGGAAGCTGGGGTCCTCGTCGGCGACGCGCGCCAGCGCCTCGAGCAGCTGCTCCCGCTCGGTGAGGCTCCGGGCCTCGACCGCTGCGGAGATGACCGGCTCGTAGGCGGAGATCCGCTCCAGCACCAGGCCGTGACCCGGAGTGGTGAGCGTGTCCCCGGTCCTCGTGTCCTTCAGCCCCATGACGGCGAAGATCTGCCCCGCCCCGAGTGCCGGGACCCGCCGCTTCTGCGAGGCGTGCATGAGGAGCACCCGGGAGACCCGCTCCTTCCTCCCCTGGCTCGCGTTCCATACCTCGTCCCCCTCGGCGATGCGCCCCGAGTACACCCGGAGGAAGACGAAGCGGCGCAGCTCGTCGAGGAGCGACACCTTGAAGGCGAGCGCCACCAGGGGCGCCTCCTCCGAGGGGGGCGGGACGACGGCGTCCCGCCCCGCGGCGTCGACGCCGTGGAGCGGGGGGACGTCGAGCGGCGACGGGAACCAGGCGCAGATCGCGTCGAGCACCTGGGGCACTCCCTTGTTGCGGAGCGCCGATCCGGCGAGGAGGGGGACGAACCGGCCGGAGAGGGTGGCCCGGCGCAGGGCCCCGTCCATCGCCGCGGCGTCGAGGTCCTGGTCGGCGAGCAGCGCGTCGGCCGCCACGTCGTCCACGTCGGCGAGCGTGGCGAGCAGTTCGCGGCGCGCCCGCTCCCCGTCGGGGGAGATCCCGTCCGTCACCGCGAAGGCGCGCGGGTCGTCGTCGTCCGAGAACGAGACGGTCCGACGCGCGACCAGGTCCTCGAACCCGGTGAACCCGGCCCCGGCCCCGAGCGGCCGGTGCACGGCGGCACAGCGGTGGTCGGGGAAGTGGCGGCGCATCGAGCCGAGCGTGCCGTCGAAGTCGGCGCCCACCCGGTCCATCTTGTTCGCGAGCGCGATGCGGGGCACGCGGTAGCGGTCGGCCTGGCGCCAGACGGTCTCGCTCTGCGGCTCGACGCCGTTCACCGCGTCGAGCACCACCACCGCGCCGTCCAGGACGCGCAGGCTCCGCTCCACCTCCACGGTGAAGTCGACGTGCCCCGGGGTGTCGATGAGGTGGATCTCGTGGCCGGTCCAGTCGAAGGTGGAGACCGCCGAGGTGATGGTGATCCCCCGCTCCCGCTCGAGGTCCATCCAGTCCATGACCGCGGCGCCGTCGTGGACCTCTCCCATCCGGTGGGTCCGCCCGGCGGCGAAGAGGAAGCGCTCGGAGAGCGTGGTCTTCCCCGCGTCGATGTGGGCCATGATCCCGATATTCCGGATGGCCCGGATCCGCCGCACCGCCCCCGGCTCCCGGCTCGCCTCCCCCGACATGGAGTGGGAGTATACCCATCCAGGGAGTGCACCGGGTCGCGAAGCGCAGCATGAGAGACCGTCCAGCCGAGGAGGGTGGATCCATGTCCCAGAGCACGCGCAGCGCCCCGTACCCATGGCGGTTCCACCGCGTCGGCGGCCTGGACCAGGTGCAGCTGGAGACCGCCGAGGACCTGCGCCACGTCGACCGGCTCGACCAGAAGCTCTGGGTCGCGCTCGCCTGCCCCACCCGCGGTCTCGAGATCGACCCGCGGACGCTGGCGCTGCTCGACACCGACGGCGACGGCCGGGTGCGGGCGCCCGAGGTGATCGCGGCGCTCCGGTTCGCCGACGCCCGCCTGCGCGACCTCGCCGAGCTCACCGCCGGGAAGGAGAACCTGCCGCTCTCCTCCATCCGGGAGGACACGCCGGAGGGGAAGGCGCTCCTCGCCGCGGCGCGCCAGGTGCTCGTCGCCGCCGGGAAGCCCGACGCCGTCGAGGTCGCCCCGGAGGACGTCGCCGATCCGGCCCGGGTCTTCGCCACGACGCTGTTCAACGGCGACGGGGTGATCGTGCCCGAGACCGCGCCCGAGGGCCCGGTCCGCACGCTCGTCCAGGACGCCATGGCCTGCGAGGGGGAGGTCGCCGACCGCAGCGGGAAGCCGGGGCTCGACCGTGCCCGCCTGGAGGCCTTCTTCGCCGACCTCGCCGAGTTCGACGCGTGGTGGAAGGCGGGGCGAGGTCCGGAGATCCAGGTCGTCGGCGATGCCACGCCCGCCGCGGCCGACGCGGTCCGCGCCGTCCGGGCCAAGGTGGACGACTACTTCACGCGCGTGGGTCTCGCCGCCCTCGACGACCGCATGCCGCCCCTCCTGGCCCGGCTGGAGCCCGAGATCGCCGCCATGGCCGGCAAGGATCTCTCGGCCGGGAGCGCCGAGGTGAGCTCGCTGCCGGTGGCCCGCGTGTCCGCCGGTCGCCCGCTTCCGCTCCACGACGGTCTCAATCCGGCCTGGGCCGCCGCCGTCTCCGCGCTGCAGCGCGACGCCGTGACCCCGCTCCTCGGCGCGGGCCGGACGTCGCTCCCGGCCGGGGAGTGGGAGGCGGTGAAGGCCCGTCTCGCCCCGTACGAGGCATGGCTTGCCGCGCGGAAGGGCGCCCGCGTCGAGAAGCTGGGCGCGGCGCGCGTCGCCGAGCTTCTCGCCGGCGACGGCAGGGCGGCGACCGAGGCCCTCATCGCCGAGGACGAATCGCGCAAGGCCGAGGCCGCCGAGGTGCTGGAGGTGGGCCGGATGGTGCGGTACCGGGCCGACCTCTTCCGCCTCCTGCGGAACCTCGTCAACTTCGCCGATCTCTACGACCCGACGCGCCCGGCGGTGTTCCAGGCCGGCACACTGTACCTCGACGGCCGCGCCTGCCACCTGTGCGTGAAGGTCGAGGACGTGGCGGCCCACGCCGCCACCGCCACGGGCAGCCGGATGTTCATCGCCTACTGCGATTGCCGCAGGCCGGGCTCCCCGCCCATGAAGATCGCCGCCTGCGTCACCCAGGGGGACGCCGACTACCTGGCGGTGGGGCGGAACGGGATCTTCTACGACCGGCAGGGGAAGGACTGGGACGCGACCGTCACCCGCATCGTGGAGAACCCCATCAGCCTGCGCCAGGCCTTCTGGTCGCCGTACAAGCGCTTCGTGAAGGCCATCGAGGACCAGGTCGCCCGCTTCGCCGCGGCCAAGGACAAGGAGGCCTCGGGGCAGCTCACCGCCGCGGCGGAGAAGGGCACTGCGGCGGTGACCACCGGGAAGCCGGCCCGGCCGGAACCGGTCGACGTCGGCAAGATGGTCGGCATCATCGCCGCCCTGGGCGTCGGCGTCGGGGCGATCGGGACCATCTTCGGCGCGGCGGTGTCCGGCTTCATGGGGCTGCAGCCCTGGTGGGCCAAGATCCTCGCGCTCGGCGGCATCGTCCTCGCCATCTCCGGGCCGTCCGTGCTCATCGCCTGGCTCAAGCTGCGGCAGCGCACCCTCGGCCCGGTGCTCGACGCCAACGGCTGGGCGGTGAACGGGCGCGTGGCGGTCAACATGCCGCTCGGGACCGTGCTCACCGACCGCGCCGTGCTGCCGCCGGGCGCGAGCCGCTCGCTCCAGGACCCCTACGCCGACGCCGCCGGGCGGAGGCGCCGCGCGATCGGCTGGGCGCTGTTCGTCGTGGTGCTCGGGGCGCTGGCCGTCGCCCGCTGGCAGCACCTCTGGCCGTTCCGCCCGTAGGTCCGGGGAGGCGGCCGCGGCGCGGCCCGGCTCACTCCGGGAGAATGCGCTCGGTGATGCGGGCGCCGGTGGCCGGGTCGACGCCCTCCAGGTCGGCCCAGGCCACGCTGGGGATGATCCCCTCGCCGTCCTCGGCCTGCACGAAGATGCGCCGCAGCCAGGCCGGGCGGCCGGCGATGGTCACCGTGGCGGTGGGACAGCCGTCGCGAAGGGCGAGCCGTACCGGGCGGTCCTTCTTGGCCTTCAGGATCACCTCGTAGCCCCCGCCGCCCGGCGCGGGGTCGACGCTGAAACCGTAGGCGAGGAGCTTCTCGATGAAGTTCAGCCCCTCGCGGTGGCCGTCCTCGGCCAGCATGTGCCACTCCGCCCGCAGGGGACCGTCGGGGTCGAGCGTTCCGTCGGCTCCCCGGCGCGCGAGATAGACCACCTCGTTGGCGTTCGTGCTCCGCCCGATCCGGAACAGCTCCGGCGCGCAGGACGGGACCGGGCCCGCGTGGAGGACGAGCGCCAGGGTGACGGATCCGATCATCGAGGAGCCTCCGCGCCGCTTCAGGCGGCCCCCGGGTGCTAATCCGCGGGGGCCTCGCCCGCAACGACGGGATGGTGACGGACGCAGCCCCGGCCCCGTCCGACGCAGTAGGAGGCCCGCAGGGCCTCCACGAGGTACGCCTTGGCGCGGCGGACGGCCTCGGCCACGGATGCCCCCCGCGCGAGGTGCGCGGTGATGGCCGCGGAGAGCGTGCAGCCCGTACCGTGGGTGTTGGGCGTCCGGACGCGCGCCGCGGGGATCTCGAAGAGGTCGTCACCGTCGAGCAGCACGTCCACGGCGTCCTCGCCCTCCGGGAGGCCCCCTCCCTTCACGAGGATGGAGCCGGGGCAGAGGGCGCGGAGGTCGCGGGCCGCCCGGCGCATGCCCTCCCGGTCCCGGATCGGGCGGCCGAGCAGCGCCTCGGCCTCGGACAGGTTCGGGGTGAGCACCGTGGCGATGGGGAGCAGGAGCGCCTCGTAGGCCGCCTGCGCCGATCGGTCGACCAGGCGGTCGCCGCTGCGGGCCACCATCACCGGGTCCACCACGACCGGACCGACGCGATGGCGGCGCAGGGCACGGGCCACGGCGGTGACGACCTCCGCGGTGCCGAGCATGCCGGTCTTCGCGGCGGCCACCGGCATGTCGGAGGCCACCGCGTCGATCTGCGCCTCGACGAGCGCGGGGTCCACCACCTGCCAGGCCGTCACACCGGCGGTGTTCTGGGCGGTGACCGCGGTGACCGCGGTCGCGCCGTGCAGCCCGTGGGCGGCGAAGGCGTGGAGGTCGGCCTGGAGGCCGGCGCCGCCTCCGGAGTCGGAACCGGCGATGGATAGGGCGACGATCATCGGGCGGGCGTCCTCCGTTCGGTCCGGCGAGTGTCCGCGAAATCCGGCGTCGCGCAAGGGGCGCGGGCGGATGGGTGGACGACCGGGGGAGGGTCGCCACGACCCCGGACGTGGTCGCCGGCCACCAGGCCCTGCACGCGCGCTGGACGCGGGTATCGACGTCACAACCATGCGAAATCGCTGCCGACTTTGTCCCGGTGTCCCGTGGACCGGTCGAGGCGCCGAAGCCGTGTCCTGGCACGAAGGGTGCTCCTGGTTGCCCCGATGCTCCTGTCCGTCGCCCTGCTCGCGGCCGCGCTCCTCTCCCTTGCGGGGGCAGCGCTCCTCCGCGCCCGGGCGGTCCGTCGCTCCGGCGCGTCGCAGGCGGAGCGACGGGGTCCCAAAGGCGAGGCGTGGCACGACGACGTCCACGCCTTCCGGCTGCTCGCCGATTGCTCCTCCGACCTCGTCTTCCTCGTCGACCGCCAGGGGAACATCGCCTACGCGAGCCCGTCCGTGGAGCGAACCTTCGGCACGACGCTCTCCAGCATGCGGGGGCGCCCGTTCGAGCGGCGGGTGGTGGAGGGCGACCGGGAACTCGCCGCGGACCTCATGGCCCGGGCGCGACGGGACGGGACGGCACGCGGGACGATCCGCGCCACGACCGCGAGCGGCGAGGTCCGCTCCTACGACGCCCTCGCCGACGCTTCCCGGGCGGTCGGACCCGAGCTGGTGGCCATCTCCGGCCGTGACGTGACGGAGCAGGTGCAGCTCGCCGCCCAGCTCCGCCAGGCCCAGAAGCTGGAGGCGGTCGGTCGGCTCGCGGCCGGGGTGGCCCACGACTTCAACAACCTCCTCGCCGTGGTGCAGTCCGGTGCGGCGCTGGCCCGGGAGCAGCTCCCCCCCGGCCACCCGGCCCACGCCGACCTGGCCGACGTGGCGACGGCGTCGGACCGCGGCGCCGCGCTCACGCGACAGCTGCTCTCCTTCTCCCGGAAGGAGCGGCCGGGGACGGAGCGGTGCGACGTCGCGCGGGTGATCGCCGAGCTCGCGGGCTTCCTGCCGCGGCTCCTGGGGCAGGGGATCCGGATCCACATCGCCGGCGAGCCCGGCCTGGGCCAGCTGCCGATCTCGGCGGTGTGCCTGGAGCAGGTGCTGCTGAACCTCGTCCTGAACGCCCGGGACGCCATGCCGGGCGGTGGGTGGATCCGCGTCGAGGCGCGGCGGGTCGATCTCCGGAGCGGCGGCGAGGCCGGGCTGCCCGCGGGCCCCCACGTCGAGATCGCCGTGCACGACCAGGGCACCGGGATGGACGAGGCGGTCCGCCGGCGACTGTTCGAGCCGTTCTTCACCACCAAGGAACCGGGTCGCGGCTCGGGGCTCGGGCTCGCCACCTCGCGCGGCATCGTGGAGGGGGCGGGCGGGACCATCGAGGTGGAGAGCGAGCCAGGACGGGGGAGCGTATTCCGGGTGCTCCTGCCCCGCCTCGCGCCCGGGCCGCAGCTCGTATTCCCGACCGGCACGCGGGAGGCGAGGTCGCGTCGATCCCGGGTCCTGCTCGTGGACCGGGACCCGGCGGCGGTGGCGCATCTCTCCCGCCTGCTCGCGGCGCGGGGGCACGAGGTGATCGTCGCGGCCAGCGTGGTCGAGGCTCGGCAGCAGGCGGCGTCGTTCCCGGGCGCCGTGGACGTGGTGCTGACGTCGCTCGTGGTCGGCGAAGAGGCGGGAGTGGCCGTCCTGGGCGAGGTCCGCCGGACCAGCCCGCGGGTCCGGTCGATCCTGGTCGCCGAGGAGGTGCGTCACGACGCCGACGTGGACCACCTGCTGGAGTCGGGGGTGGAGCTGGTGCGGGGCCCGGTGACGTCGGCGGCGCTGGTGGAGGTGGTGGACCGGGCCTCGACGAGCCACCCGCCCCGCCGGGACGTGGCGATGGCCTAGGTTGCGCGCGGTCGTCCGCGGGGCGAGACTGCCCGCCATGGTCCACGATCCGAACGCCGCCGCGGCCCCGGACTCGGGCATCTTCGGGCTCCAGGGGACGCTCGCCGACGCGCGCGTCGCGGTGGTCCCGGTGCCGTTCGACGCCACCACCTCGTACCGGAAGGGCGCCGCCGGGGGCCCGGCGGCCATCCTCGCGGCCAGCCGACAGGTCGACCTGCTCGACGTGGAGACCGGGAGCCCGTGGCGGCAGGGCATCGCCCTGCTCGAGCGCACGCCGGCCGCGGAGCGGACCGTCCGGCGCCTGCAGCGGGAGGCCAGCAGCCTCGCCGCGCCGGTCATCGCGGCCGGGGGCGCCGCCGGGAGCCGTCGCCGGGCGGCGCTCGCGCGGAGGGTGGACGCGGAGTGCGAGGCGCTGAACCGCATCGTCCACCGGGAGGTGGCCGACCTCGTCGCGCGCGGCAAGGTCGTCGCGCTGGTCGGCGGGGATCACGCGACGCCGTTCGGGGCCATCCAGGCGCACGCCGAGGCACACCCGGGCATGGGGATCCTCCACCTCGACGCGCACGCCGACCTCCGGGAGGCCTTCGAGGGGTTCACCTGGTCGCACGCCTCCATCTTCCACAACGTCACGACCCGCATCCCGGGCGTGAGCCGGGTGGTGCAGGTGGGCGTCCGGGACCTCTGCGAGGAGGAGCGCGATCGCGCGCGGGCATCGGGCGGGCGCGTCCGGACGTTCCTCGACGCCGACCTGGCGCGGGAACGGATGGAGGGGGAGACGTGGGGGGCGCAGTGCCGCCGCATCGTCTCGGCCCTTCCGCGCGACGTGTACGTCTCCTTCGACGTGGACGCGCTCGACCCGGCCCTCTGCCCCCACACCGGCACGCCGGTGCCGGGCGGCCTCTCGTTCCACGAGGCCGGCCACCTGATCGGGGAGGTGGCCCGGTCGGGCCGGCGCATCGTGGGCGTGGACCTGACCGAGGTGGCGCCCGGGCCCCACGGCGACGAGTGGGACGCCAACGTCGGCGCGCGGCTGCTCTACCGGATGATCGGCTGGATGCTCGCGAGCCAGGCCGGCGGCGCGCGGGTCAGGCGCCGCCCAGCGGCCCGTCGTGGTCGTCGTCCCGGCGGCGGCGGGCGAGCCGGATCGCGCCCGGGAGCCAGGCCTCGAGCGTCCCGACCGCGAGGGTGACCTCGCGCAGGAAGAACCCGAGCGCGAGCGTCAGCGCCGCCATGGCGGCCACGAAGAGCCCGGCCACCAGCAGGGCGAAGTTCACGGTGAGCAGGAAGCCCAGGAACGCGACGCCGATCACCAGGGTGACGAAGAGCGCGGCGCCGGTTCCCATGGTGATGGCCCAGCGCACCAGCTCGCCGCGCCGCCGCAGCACCTCCAGCTCGGCGGGCGCGTCGCCCCCCGGCTCGACGCGGACCTCCAGGACGCGCGTCCGGTCCACGATGCGGGCCAGCCGGTTGGCCAGCACGTTCAGGATCGAGGCGATGCCGGTGAGGAGGAAGGCCGGCGCGAGGGCCACCTGGATGACGCGGGCGATGTCGTGGACGTGGGATTCTTCCATGGTCTCGATCAGCGCTCGAAGACGAGCGGGAGGGTGATCCGCGAGCCGGCGCGCCGTCGCGGGAACTTCCAGGAGGAGACGTGGGCGACCGCCCCCGCCACCAGGCGGCGCCGCGCGCGCTCCGTGCCCGGCGGCGAGCGGGTGGTGTCGGAGAGGACGCGGACCCCGCGCACCGCCCCGGCGGGCGTCACCCGCAGGCCCAGGGAGAGCAGTCCGGCCACCGGCAGGGCGGGGGCCGCGCCCGAGAGCGCCCCGCGCAGGCCCCGGAGCCTGCCGGCGAGCGCGTCCGGCCCCAGCGCGCCCTCGACGAACGGCCGCGGGGACACGAACCACCCGTGCACGACGATCCGGCCGTGCCGCGGGTCGAGGGTCCCGCGGACGGTGCGGACCGCGTGGGGCAGGCGCGGGTCGAAGGCGGTGAGACGGCCGAAGCGGGGAGGGACGAGCCGGGTCAGCTCGCCCCGCTCCGCCCGGCGGGTGGAGCGGAACCCGCGCCACCAGTCCAGCACCTCGTCGCGGAGGATCTCGGTCTCGCCGCCCTGGAAGGCGCGCCCCGCCCAGCGCGTCAGCGAGTAGACGAAGGCGAAGGGACCGTGGGGGAGGTCGCCGTGCAGCTCCTGGCCGCAGCCCTCCACGTAGACGGACAGCCAGGGAGGCGACACGTCGTGGCAGCCGAGCGTGCGGCGCCCCCACCAGACCAGCCGCGCGTGGAAGCGGGCGTAGAGGTCGGGGGGGAAGAAGGTCCACGCCGGCGTGCGCAGGGCCGTGTACTGGCCCGGCACGTGCCAGTAGTCCCAGACGAACCGGTCGGGCGACGCCACCCGCGGGCGCGAGAGGCGGGCGTCGAGGTGGGCGCGCAGCGCGCGCCCCTCGGGCGCGAACCCGTCGACGATGGCGATCGATCGGACCAGGCGACGGCGAGCCTAGCACGCCGGTTGACTTCCACCCCGTCCCGGATAATCCCTCTTCCACCATGCGAAGCGACGTCATCAAGAAGGGCTACGAGAAGGCCCCCCACCGCAGCCTGCTGCGGGCCACCGGCCTCAAGGACGAGGACTTCGACAAGCCCTTCATCGGGGTGTGCAACAGCCAGGTGGACATCATCCCCGGCCACGTGCACCTGTCCGGCTACGGCCAGATCGTGAAGGAGGAGATCCGTCGCGCGGGCGGGGTGCCCTTCGAGTTCCACACCATCGGCGTGGACGACGGGATCGCCATGGGGCACGGCGGCATGCTCTACAGCCTGCCCTCGCGCGAGCTCATCGCCGACTCGGTCGAGACCATGATGAACGCGCACGCCCTCGACGCACTGGTGTGCATCCCCAACTGCGACAAGATCGTGCCCGGCATGCTCATGGGCGCGCTCCGCGTGGATGTCCCCACGGTCTTCGTGTCGGGCGGGCCCATGAAGGCTGGCCGCCTCTCCGACGGAACGGAGATCGACCTCGCCACCACCTTCGAGGCGGTGGGCAAGCGGGCCCAGGGCAAGATCACCGACGCGGAGCTGTACGAGATCGAGTGCAAGGCGTGCCCCGGCGCCGGGTCGTGCTCCGGCATGTTCACCGCCAACTCCATGAACGTCCTGTGCGAGGCCATGGGCATCGCCCTGCCCGGCAACGGGACGGCGGTGGCGCTGTCGCCCGAGCGGGAGGCGCTCCTGCGGCGCGCGGCCCGTCGCGCGGTGGAGATCGCGGGCGACGAGCGCTTCCGCATGCGCCGGATCGTGAACGAGGACGCGCTCTGGAACGCGCTGGTGGTCGACATGGCCATGGGCGGGAGCTCCAACACCGTGCTCCACATGCTGGCCATCGCCGCCGAGGCCGGCGTCCCCCTCGACCTCGCCACCATCGACCGGGTGGGGCGGCAGGTCGCGCACGTGGCCAAGATCGCCCCGTCGCTCTCCACCGTGCACATCGAGGACGTGGGCAACGCCGGCGGCGTCCCGGCGGTGCTCTTCGAGATCGCCCGGCGCGGCGACGTGGTCCGCCGGCACGCGCTCACCGTCTCCGGGGAGACCATCGGCGACGTGATCCGCGGGGCCGAAGCCACCGACCACGAGGTCATCCGGAGGCTCGACGACCCGTACTCGCCGGTGGGCGGCATCGCCATCCTCCACGGGAACCTGGCCGCCGAGGGCGCGGTGGTGAAGACCGCCGGCATCGAGAAGGGGCTCAGGCGCATGACCGGGAAGGCCATCTGCTTCGACTCGCAGGACGACGCCATCGCCGGCATCCTGGGCGGCAAGGTCCAGCCCGGCCACATGGTGGTCATCCGCTACGAGGGGCCGAAGGGCGGGCCGGGCATGCAGGAGATGCTCACGCCCACCAGCCTGATCATGGGCATGGACCTCGGCGACAAGGTCGGCCTCGTCACCGACGGTCGCTTCTCCGGGGCCACCCGGGGCGTCTGCGTCGGGCACGTCTCCCCGGAGGCGGCCGAGGGCGGGGTCATCGCGCTGGTGCGGGACGGCGACGAGATCACCGTCGACGTCGACCACCGGCGGCTCGAGGTGGCGGTGACGCCCGACGAGCTCGACCGGCGCCGGGCCTCGCACCGCCCCCGCAAGAAGGCGGTCGCCTCCAAGTGGCTGCGGCGCTACGCATCCATGGTGGAGAACGCCTCTCGGGGCGCCGTGCTCCGCGCCGAGCCGTGAGCGCCGCCGTCAGGCGGTGACCCACTCTCGCAGGACCCGGTCGAGCTCCTCCGCGGAGAGCTGGCCGCGGTCGGCCATGTCCTTGATGCGCGCGGTGATGTCGCGGAGCTCGCCCTCGCCGAAGGTGAGCCCCATCTCCCGGGCCCGGTAGGCCACGGCGTGCTTGCCGGTGAGGCGGCTGCCCACGATGAGCTGCCGCGCCATGCCCACCGCCTCGGGCGGGATGATCTCGTAGCTGCCGGAGTTGGCCAGCATGGCCTTGAGGTGCATCCCGGCCTTGTGGGAATAGGCGGTGGCCCCGGTGAGCGGGTTGTTGAAGGGGATCTCCACGCCGGTGACCTTGGCCACGAGCCGCTCCAGCTCCCGGAGCTGGCCCAGCCGGTAGCGCGCCGAGACCTCCTGGGGATCGAGGCTGTACATGCGGGCCACGAACCCGCCCAGCGGCGTGATGCCCACCCGCTCCCCGATCCCCAGCACCGAGACGTCGACGTGGGTGGCCCCGGCGGCCACGGCCTCCCAGGCGTTGGCTACGGCGCAGCCGGTGTCGTCGTGGCCGTGGAAGCCGATGTCGCACCGCACCGTCCGGCGGATCTCGCGGAAGAGGGCGAAGACCTGCCGGGGCGTGGCGATGCCGACGGTGTCGGCCGCTCCCACCCGGTGCACGCCCAGCGACTCGGCGGCGCGGTACACCGCCATGAGATCCGCCTCCTCGCTGCGGAAGGCGTCCTCGGCGGAGAAGCGCGTCTCCAGGCCGGCGGCGAGGGCCAGCTCGATGGGCGGGCCCATGGCGTCGATGATCTGCTGGATGCTGCGGCCGTGGGAGGCCTCGCGGAGGATCCGGCTGGTGGCGAAGAGCAGCCCGATCCCCTGCACGCCCGCGTCGATGGCGGCGCGGACGTCGTCGACCACGCAGCGGGCGTGGGTGATCACCCGGGCGGAGAGCCCCAGCTTCACGATGCGCTCGGCGTCCCGCTGCGACTGCGGCGACGCGGCCGGGGAGGTGAGCTCCACGTACTCGACCCCGAAGGCGTCGAGGGAGCGGGCGATGGCGACCTTGTCCTCGGTGCGGAAGTTCCCGCGGGCGAACTGCTCCCCCTCGCGGAGGGTCGAGTCGATGATGCGCCAGGGTCTCGCGGTGGGCTGGCTCACGTGCGCACCGAGCGGTCCGGCGCCGGGTCGGCGACCAGGTCGAGGACCATCCCGCCCGAGGCCGGGTCGACGCGGAACCCGAAGCGGGCCAGCACCTCGGGCTGGAACCAGCCGGTCTCCAGCGTGCGCACGCCGCGCGCCCGCTGCCGCCGGGAGAGCTCGCGGATGATGCCGTCGGCCACGCCGCGTCCGCGGAACTTGCGGGCCACGACGATCTTCTCCATGTGCACGCGCTCCGGCCCGACCTGGCGGTAGAAGACCCCGCCGATGACGGCGTCGTGGCCGTCCACGGCGATGAGGTGCCGGTGCTCGGGCTCGAAGGAGACCTCCAGGCTCGACTCGCGGAAGAGCTGGAGCAGCCGGGCCACCTCGCGCGGGGAGCGGGCGGCGCGCACGGCGTAGCGATCGCCGGCCTCGTCGGAGAGCCCGACCACCACCTCGGCGGTGAGGTGGTCGCCACGCTCCAGCGAGATGAGCGAGGTCTCGTCGCCCGGCCGCAGGTGCCGGAAGGTCATGCGGGCCAGGAAGTAGTCCTCGCGGGCGTCGGGTCGGACCGCCTCCCGCAGGGTGGCGAGGTGCTCGCGCAGGTCGAGGCCGCGGTGGGGGAGCGAGCGCGCGCGGGCCATGAGCCGGTCCAGCGCCGCGCCGAGCGGCTCGCGCGCGTCGGCGAACACGGTGCGCCGGAAGAAGCGGATGCGCGTGTCCGGCCAGTCGCGCTCGACGTCCCCGAGCTGGTAGGTGGTCCAGAGCTCGCCGAGCATGGTCCCCTGCGCCTCCAGCGTGGCGTTGGGGTTCACCGCCCGCCAGCGGCGGAAGCGCTCGATGGCGAAGTGCACCGGGCGCGAGGTGAAGCCGGTGGCGTCCACCTGCGACAGGAAGGCCAGGGCCGCCTCGGCGCGCGGGCCGGGCTGGAGCGAGGAGAGCGCCGTGCGCCCCCGATCCAGTCCCAGCGCCTCGATCACCGCCGAGAAGCGGAGCGTGGGGCCCAGCCCGCCGCGCAGGTCGGGGTAGAGCGCCTCGGTGGGCGTGACGAAGGCGGTCTCGAAGCGGTCGAGCACGTCGTCGAGCCGCTCGGCGGAGCCGCGGTCGGAGATGGAGACCAGCCGGGCGCCGGTCTGGTAGTCGTGCGACGGGACGATGAAGGCGGCCGGGGAGGGGTCGCGCAGCGCCACGCGCCTCCCGGTGCGATCCCAGAACCCGACGTGGGCGGCGAGCGCCGTCCAGGCCACGAAGGGCCACTGGTTCATGACGCGGCGGGTCTCGCCCTTCTGCTCCAGCCGGGCCAGCTGCTGCTCGACGTTCTCGCCGTGGATGAACTCCTCGGTGTAGATGCCCCAGTCCGGGTGGTAGCTGCCGAAGGCCTCCACCAGCGGGGGCGGCGCGCCGCAGGAGAGGAGCCAGAGCACCTCGTCGCGCAGCTCGACCGGGGGCATGGTCTCGGCGTGGTTCACCGCGAAGTCGAAGGTCTCCCGGCCGCGGGTGGTGAGCGAGAAGCGGTAGACCGACTTGCCCAGGCGCCGGCCGAGCAGCGTCACCGTCGCGCCGCCGGGCGGCACGTCGGCCAGCGAGATGATGGCCCCGCGCCCGAGCACGAAGGCCGAGCTGCGCACGAAGGTCGACTCGCTGACGGCGCGCAGCAGGAGCTCGGTGGTGCGGGGCGGGAGCGCGCCCTCGAAGCGGACCACCTCGCGCCAGCCGTACTCCTCGCCGGTGGCCGGGTCGAAGGCGATGCGCAGGTTGGGCCCGAGCCAGTGCTGGAACCCGCGCCGGTTGCGGTCGTACTCCTCGGCGGCCCGCGCGGCCAGGAGCGGGTCGGGGTGGAAGGTGAGCCGGGCCAGCGGGACGCGCGTCCGCGCGTACCAGGGCGGGTGCGCCACCGAGTAGGCCACGGTGAGCCGCATGGCGCCGGAGAGCAGGCGGCGGTCGGAGGCGTCCTGGTCGGGATCGAGCGCGCGCGGGGACTGCAGGGCCCCGAGCAGCGCCTCGACCTGGGCCTCGCTGAGCCCCTTCTCGCCGAAGGCGACGAGGTCCTCCTCGCGGAGCGCGTGCGGCCCCAGGCGATCGAGGAAGTCGCGGAGGGTGTCCACGGTGCGTCCGGGCTCCTCGGCCGGGAGCAGGCTGCGGAAGGCCCGCCGCCGGACCTCCTCCTCCGGGGAGTCGGCGCAGCGGCGGAGCAGCCCGCGGGCCAGCGGGACCAGCTCCCGGCGTCCCGACGCGAGCACGCGCTCGAGCAGCGAGAGTGCCCGGCGGGCCTCCGGACGCTCGGCGCGCAGCAGCTCGCCGGCGGCGTGCACGGACTCCACGGTGGGCTCGTCCCGGCCCACCGCCTCGAGCAGCGCCGGGATGCGCTCCGGATCGGGCGCCTCCCAGACCCGCGGGTCGAGCCGGACCTCGCCCGACCCCTTCGGGCGGCGGACCGCCAGCGACCGGAAGGCCTCCTCCCCGAGGAAACGGCGCAGGCCCTCGTTGCCGAGCCACAGGGTGGGGTGGGCGAGCACCGCGCCCAGGTCCAGGACGCCCCCCTCCGGCCGGTAGGCGAGGTCCCCCACCCGCAGCGCCCCCGGCGCCCGCGGATCGACAGCGACGCGCAGCCGGGTGGGACCGGCCCGCAGCTCGCCGTCCCGCAGGGTCACGTCCTCGATGAGCACGCCGATCTCGCGGAGCACCCAGTTCGGGATGCGCAGCCCGACGCCGTCCACCGAGAGGGAGAGGGCCCGGCGCTGGTACATCCCGTCGATGAGCGCCTTCCAGTTCCGCTCGACCACGTCCCGCCGGTAGCTCAGCTTGTGGGTGAGCTCGCCGTGCTCGACGTCGAGCGCCCGGGTGAGCACCCGGAAGGCCACCACCCGCTCGAAGGGCGCCAGGAAGCGGTTGGCGGAGGCGACCAGCGAGGAGACGAGTTGCTGCAGCTCCTCCGGCGACCGGTCGCGCAGCTCCGGCCGCCCCTCGTAGTTGGGCCACACCAGCAGCGTGTTGTACTCCCGGTGATCCCCGACCAGGAAGGCCTGCGACAGGTCGTCGAAGTCGCGGAAGAGGTTCTCCACGCGCTGGGGCGCGATGGTCTGCCCGGCCCGGTTCTTGTAGATCTCCTTCTTGCGGCCGGTGATGCGGAAGTGCCCCTCGCCGTCGACGGAGACGAGGTCGCCGGTGTGGAACCAGCCCTCGGCGTCGTGGGCCTCGGCCTCGTCCCCCTCCGGGTCCAGGTAGCCCGGGCTCACGTAGGGTCCGCGGATGAGCAGTTCCCCGTCCTCGGCGCGGACGCACTCGATGCCCGGGAGCGGCCTGCCGATGGACCCGTCCACGTACGCGCCGGGTGGCGTCATGGTGATGCCGCCGGTGGCCTCGGTCATCCCGTATCCGGAGCAGAGCTCGACGCCGGCGCGGTGGAAGGAGCGGAAGACCACCGGGTCGAGGTAGCCGGCCGCCGACAGGCCGTGGGCGAGCCTGCCGCCGGTGAGGGCGCGGAGCTGGCCCGCCGCGGCCTCGGCGTCGTCGGGCGGGGCGAGGCGCTGCGCGGTCTCGGCGAGCTCCATCCACTTCTTCGGCACCGAGATGAACACGGTGGGCTGCACGGTGCGGAAGTCCTCGACCAGCGAGGCGTGCCCGGTGGAGCGGGCGAACACGTAGGTGGCGCCCCACCAGAGCGAGCCCCCCATCTCCAGGAAGCGGCCGAACGTGTGGTAGAGCGGCAGGTAGGCGAGGAACACGTCCCGCTCGTTCAGGCGCGGCAGCGCGAAGCCGCGGCAGAGCCGCTTCGAGACCAGGTTCAGGTGGTGGAAGGCGATGCCCTTGGGGCGCCCGGTGGTGCCCGAGGTGTACATCACGGTGGCGAGGTCCCGGCTGCGGACCCGGGCCGCGCGGGCGGCGCGCTCGGCGTCGTCGAAGGCGCCGGCTCCCTGGGAGACGGCCTGCTCGAGCGAGAGCAGGCCGTGCCGGTCGGCCACCGCCCGCGAGGCGACCACCACCTCCTTCAGGTCGGGGAGGCCCGGCAGGCTGGGCAGCACCTTGTCCACCTGCTCCTCGTCGGAGGCCACCAGGATCCGCGCCCGCGAGTGGCGCAGCATGTAGGTCACCTGCTCGGCGGTGGAGTTGGCCGGGAGCGGGAAGTCGACGATGCCGTTCGTGAGGCAGGCGATGTCGGTGAGCGCGGTCTCGAGCGCGTTCTCGCCCAGGATGGCCACCTGGGGCGCCGCGTCGTCCGGCGCGAGCGCGAGGAGCCCGCGGGCGATGGCGCGGGTCCGGCGGGCCAGGTCGGCGACGGTCAGCTCGGTGGCGTCCGGTCCGAGCACGCGCATGGCCACCACGCGCGGGTCGGTCTCCTCGCGCGATCGCAGGACGTCGCCGAAGGTGAAGTCGGCGCGGTCGATGACCGGGACGAGCAGCCGCGTCCACGGATCCACGTCGGCCGGGCGCATGGCCTCGGTGAAGGCGCGGCGCCGGGCGGCGTCGAGGAGGCCGAAGAGCGCGCGCCGCGCCGGCTCGCGTGAGCCCGGGCCGTCGAGGCAGGCGTCGAGCGCCGCCACCGCGGCGGCGACGGCGGCGAGGTCCTCGGGCCGGGCCGCGAGCAGGGCCGCCCGGGTCTCCTCGACGAGCGTGCGATCCGGGGCGGTGCCGGGCTTCCAGCGGGCGGCGAGGCGGGCGAAGTCGGGCGGGACGCGATCCATGGCGATCACACTCTACGATCTAGCGAGGCGGAGCGCCCGCCCGCCACGGAGGTCGACAGCGAGGTGGAGGCGTGCTTCATTCCCCCCGTGGGGGTACCCCCGATCACCGCGCCGTTCGAGGCGCACAGCTACGCGGTGGACGCGTTCGGCCTGCTGGCCCCGCCGGCCCTCTCGGGGTGGCTCCAGGAGGCCGCCGGCCGCCACGCCGAGGTGCTCGGGGTGGGGGTGGCCGCGCTCCAGGCCCGGGGCCTCACCTGGGTGCTGGCCCGCCAGGCGGTCCAGGTCGACCGGCCGGTGCTCCTCGGCGAGCGCGCCCTGGTGGAGACCTGGCCGTCGGGGGCCGACCGGCTGAGCGCGCTGCGCGACTTCCTCGTGCGGGTGGATGGGGAGATCCGGGCGCGGGCGGTGACCCAGTGGATCGTGGTGGACGTCGCCAGCCGCAAGGCGGTCCGCCCCGGATCGGTGCTGCCGGTGGAACTCGTCGAGGAGACCGATCACGTGCTCCCGCTGCCGGCCGGCCGGCCCGCCGTCCCGGAGGCGGCCGAGGTCGCCCGGACGTTCACCACCCGTTACCGGGACATCGACCGGAACCTCCACGTCACGAACGCGACCTACGTCGAGTGGGCATGCGAGGCCGTCCCCGAGGCCACCTGGAGCGCGCGGCGCCTCCGGTCGTTCGAGGCCTTCTTCATCGCCGAGTGCCTCCACGGCAGCCGGGTGGCGTCCCGGTCGGCCCCCGCCGGCGACGGCGCCTTCGTCCACGCCATCACGCGGGAGGGGGACGGAAGGGAGCTCGCCCGGCTGCGGACGTCCTGGGTGGAGCGGGAACGTCCGGGCTAGCGATCCCGGCAGGGAGGCCGGCAGAGCTCGAGGAGGCGGCCGGCCAGGTCGGGGCGCAGGCGGGCCAGCTCCGACCCTTCGGCCATCTCGAAGTCCGAGAACTCGAAGCCCGGGGCCACGGTGCAGCTGGCCAGCACGTGGCGATCGCCGACCGGCCGGGCCGCCTGCCAGTGCCCCGCCGGTACGATCACGTGGGGGATGGCGTGCGGGGCTCCGGGTCCGATGCGGTGCACCTCGTGGGCGCCGGAGGGGTCGACGACGTGCAGCTCGAGGAGCCCCCCGCCGGCGTGTTGCCAGACCTCGTCGGCGTGGACGCGGTGGAAGGCCGAGAAGGCGCCGGCCGGTAGCAGGTAGTGGATGACGGTGAGTGCGGCCCGGTCCCCGCGAGGGGTCGCCACCCGCACCGGCGAGCGCCAGGTCTCCCGGTAGAAGCCTCCTTCCGGGTGCGGCGACAGCCCGAGGCGGGCCACCAGCGAGCGAGTCTCTGGATGGATGTCTTCCACGGTCCTCCGCGGCCCACTTGCTTCCGGGGCGCCTCCTCCTCCATTCTCCACGATTCCAGGGCGCCGGGAACGGCCGACGGTCGTCGCGCGGAGGCAGGCGGGAATGGCGAAGAAGGGTCGGTCGAGGGCGGCGAAGGGAGCGCGACCGGGGGCGAAGGTCGCCCACAAGGTCCCGGCGGGTCGGAAGGCTTCGCCCGCGCGAAAGGCTCCGGCGGCGTCCCGGGCCCGGGCTGCGCGGAAGCCGGCCCCGGCCCGGAAGGCGCCGGCGTCCGCGCCGCGCGCGGCGCCGCGGTCCGAGCGTCCGGCTGCCCCGGATATCCCTCCGAGGCCCCGTGCTCCGGCCCCCCCGGTGGGGCTGCAGACGATCACGCTCCCTCCCGCGCTCGAGCGGGAGGTGCGGGGAACGCTGGCCGAGTGGGCGGCCGGTGACCGGATGGCGCGGCTCTGGCGCGGAGACGCCACGCTCTGGACCGGACGGGACGAGGACCGGTGGGTGGGCTGGCTCCGGCTGGTCGAGCAGCAGCGGGCGCGCCGGGAGGAGTTCGGCCGGGTCGCCGAGGACGTGCGGCTGGCCGGGTTCACCCACGCGGTGGTGCTCGGGATGGGCGGGTCCAGCCTCGCCCCGGAGGCCTTCGCACGCACCTTCGGCCGGGTGAGCGGCCATCCGGCGCTGCACGTCCTCGACTCCACCGTCCCGGCCCGGATCCGCTCCCTGGAGCGGGAGATCGACCTCCGCCGGACCCTGTTCGTGGTGGCCTCCAAGTCGGGCACGACGGTCGAGCCGGTGACGCTGCTCGCCTGGTTCCTCGAGCGGACCCGGAGCATGCTCGGAAGCCAGGCCGGGAGCCGGTTCGTGGCCATCACCGACCCGGGGACCGAGCTCGAGCGCACCGCGCAGCGGGAGGGCTTCCGCAAGGTGTTCCACGGCGTGCCCAGCGTCGGAGGACGCTGGTCCGCCCTCTCCCACTTCGGGCTCGTCCCGGCGGCGGCGATGGGCGTCGGCGTTCCCCGGGTGCTGGACCGCGCCCTGCTCATGGTGGACGCCTGCAAGCCCGACCGGACCGGCATGGACAACCCGGGGCTCGCGCTGGGCGTCGTCCTGGGCGCGGCGGCCCGCGACGGCGTGGACAAGCTCACGCTCGTGGCCTCGCCGGGGCTCGCCGGTCTCTGCGACTGGATCGAGCAGCTCGTCGCCGAGTCGCTCGGGAAGCAGGGGCGGGGGGTGGTCCCGGTCCTCGGGGAGCCCGTCCCGTCCCCGCGTGCGCCGGGCCCGGACCGCATCCTGGTCCACCTGCGCCTCGCCGCCGCCCCCGACACCGATCAGGACCGGGCCATGGCGGCGCTCGCGCGGGCCGGGGCCCCGGTCGTCCGCATCGACGTGGCCGAGGCGGCCGACCTGGGACAGGAGTTCTTCCGCTGGGAGATCGCCACCGCCGTGGCCGGGGCGATCCTGGGCGTGAACCCGTTCGACCAGCCCGACGTCGAGGCCGCCAAGGTGGCCGCCCGGCGGGTCGCCGCCCAGGCCGAGGAGTCCGGGACCCCGCCGCGGGAGGTGCCGATCCTCGCCGGCGACGGCCTCGCCCTGCACGCCGACCCCGCCACCGCGGCGGCGCTCGAGGGCGCCGCGCGGGAACGCACGCCGGCGGCCTGGATCCGGGCGCACCTCGCCCGACTCCGCAGGGGCGACTACCTCGCGGTGAATGCCTTCGTCGACGACGATCCCGGCACCCGCGCGGCGCTCGACGCCGTCCGCGCCGCGGTGCGCTCCTCGGCGCGGGTCGCGACCACGGTGGGCTTCGGCCCGCGCTACCTGCACTCGACCGGCCAGCTCCACAAGGGCGGCCCGGACACCGGGGTCTTCCTGCTCCTCACCGCCGACGACGCCGGTCCGGACCTGGTCGTGCCCGGGCGTCGCCTGGGCTTCGACGCGCTGGCCCGGGCGCAGGCCATCGGGGACCACGAGGCGCTCGTGGCGCGCGGTCGCCGCGTGCTCCGGGTGCACCTCGGCGCCGACGTGGGCGGAGGCCTCTCGGCGCTGCGACGGGCGCTCCAGCACCCGCCCGGGAGGTAGGACGCCCCCGCCGCAGCGTCAGGGCGAGAGCTGGGAGAGGATCTTCGGGTCCTTCTCGTCCACCGCGAGGAGCGAGTGGCACAGGCCGCAGTCCTGGGAGATGGCCCGCCCCGAGGCGTCGGCGTGGTCCCCGTCGTGGCAGCGGAAGCAGCCCGGAGCCTGGTCGTGGCCGAGGAAGCTCGGGTAGGTGCCCCAGCCGATCTTCATCGAGGGCCAGACGTTCCAGGCGTAGATGTCGCCGAGGGCGCGGGCGGCCGCCCGGACCGGGGCCTCGCGGCCCGGGAAGGCCTCCGGATCGAGCTTCCGGTAGAAGGCGACGAGCGCCTGCTCGATCCCGGCGCGCGCGGCGGCCTGGTCGGGGTAGGCGGCCTGCACGGCCGCGAGCCCCTCGCGCTTGATCCACGGGAGCGTGACGTCGATCCGGCGGGCGAGGATGGCCTGGTCGATCTCCGGTCCCGGCTCGCGGAAGCGGTGGGTGGGCCGGTTGTGGCAGTCGATGCAGTCCATGGTGCGCCAGGCCTCCGGCGGCGGGAGCGTGGCCGGCGAGTCCTTCGTCCGGTAGAGCACGGTCTTCCCGTCGGCCCAGGTCGCCTCCACCGTCGAGATGGCGTTCCGGCGCGCGTCCGAGAGGTAGCGGATCGACACCCCGGGTGCGACGTGGGCGTGGATGCCCCGGATCGGGCCGGTGGCGGTCTGCCCGCCGCCCACGTGCAGGAGCACCACGGTCTTGCGCTCGGTGCTGGCCTCGTCGTCGGCGTAGGAGGTGGTGACCCGCAGGCGGTCGCCGGTGAACTTCGACGGCCAGTGACACTCCTCGCAGGTCTCCCGGGCCGGGCGGAGGTTGTGGATGGGGACCGGGATGGGACGCTGGTAGAGGTCGAAGGTGACCGACACGAGCTGCCAGGCCCCGGAGAGCTTCGACTTGACGAACCAGCTCGCGCCCTCGCCGATGTGGCACTCGACGCAGGAGACCCGCGCGTGCGGGGAGCGGCGGTAGGCGACGAACTCCGGGTCCATCACCGAGTGGCAGGAACCGCAGAAGGCCGGGGAGTCCATGACCTGGAGCCCCTTGTAGCCGGCCACGCCCAGCACCACGAAGTTCACCACGGTGAGCACCGCGACCACGAGCACCCGGCGGCGGGTGAGGTCGTCGTTCATGTCGATGACGGGGAGGTGGGGGATCTCCTCCCCGCGCTCCGCCGCCCGGCGGGCGCGCCGGCGGGCCAGCCAGCTCCCCAGCGGGATGAGCAGGAGTCCGAGGACGAAGAAGCCCGGCAGGACGAGGAACGCGGCGATGCCGATGTACGGGCTGCCCACGAACCCCTGCATCGCAGCGGCAGCCAGCCCCAGGATGAGGATGGCCGAGACGGTGGTGAGCGCGGCGCCGACGATGCCGAGGGTGGTGGTGGGGATCCCGGGCGTGTGCTTCAAGGTGCCTCCGTGGGGACGTGGGGCCGGCGAAAGTCTCGCACGGCGCGGAAGGGAATTGTCCGGGCCGATGGGGTGCGCGGTACCATGGCTCCCGGCACGCACACCCACGTGGAGGCGGAGATGATCGCGGCGCTCATCCTGGCGGACGGTGGAACGCGGGGGGTCCCCGCGCAGTGGCTCGCGCTTCGCGCGGCCGGGCTCGACCCGCTGCGCATCGCGGTGGGGAAGGCCGGGGGCGTGCGCTTGCCCGGGCTGTCCCGCGAGAACCTGGTGATCGATCGCGCGCGCGGCGGGTCCCCGCTCTCCGCCCTGCAGGCCGGGCTCCGGGTCCTGCTCCGGGCCGACGACTGGGACGCGGTGGTGATCCAGCCGGAGGGAGCCCCGCCGCCACACCCGGCGGTGGTCCTGGCGCTCCTGACCCGGCTCGCCGAGGGCGACGCCGGCGCGGTGCGTCCCGCCCACCGGGGTCGCGCCGGCTTCCCCCTGGTGGTGGCGCGGCAGGCGGCCGAGGCGCTGCTCGAGGTCGACGCGCGGCGCACGAAGCTCCCCGCGCTCCTCGCCGCCTTGCAAGACGCCGGTGCGCTCGTGGCGCTCGAGGTCTACACGCCCGAGGTGCTGCCCGGACGCGCGCGCCGTCGAGTCCGGGGGAGCCGTTGAGCACCGGGGGCGACGTGGTGGTGGTCGGGGCCGGCGTGGCCGGCCTGTCCTGCGCCCGGGCGCTCGCCTCGGCCGGGCGGGTGGTCACCGTCCTCGACCGCGCCCGCGGCGTGGGAGGGCGCTGCGCCACGCACCGCCTGGACGGTATGCCCTTCGACCTGGGCGTCTCCTTCCTGCACGGGCAGGACCCGGACTTCCTCGCCGCCGTGCGTGCGGCGGCGCCGCGGCGCATCGAGGGCTGGCCGCGCACGGTCGTCGGCTCGGGCCGGCCGTGCCAGCCCGAGGCCTTCCGGCCGGGGGAGCGCCGCATCGCGCTCGCCGACGGCGTGACCGCGTTCCCGAAGCACCTGGCCGAGGGGCTCGCCGTGCGCACCGGCGTCGTCGTGGAGCGGTTCGACCTCTCGGGCGCGGAGCCCGCGGTGTGGCTCGGGGGCGACGGCCCGGTCCGGGCCCGTCACGTCGTGCTCGCCGTGGCGCCCGAGCAGGTGCTGCGGTTGCTCGAGGGCGGGCCCGAGCTGCCGCGTCCCCTGGCCGCGGTGCGGGCCGTCCTGGAGACCTCGTCGAGCGAGCCGTCCCTGTCGCTCTGCGCGGCCTTCCCGCCCGGCACGCCGCGCCCCGGCTGGGACGCCTGGTACCCGGAGGACTCCACCGTGCTCCAGTACGTCGGGCACGAGTCGAGCAAGCGCGAGGCGCCCCCGTTCGTCGGGCTCGTCGTCCAGGCACAGCCCGGATGGTCCCGCCGCCACCTCGACGATCCGGCCTGGCCGGACGTGCTGCTCGCCGAGGCCGGGCGGGTCGTGGGCGAGTGGGCGGGTCGCCCGTCCAACGTCCACGCCCACCGCTGGCGCTTCGCCCGGAGCGACCGCGCCTCGGAGCTCTCCGGGCCGATCCGGGTCCAGCTGCCCGGGGGCGGGAGCCTGGGGATCTGCGGCGATCGCTTCGCGCCGGGTGGCGGCGTGGAGGCGGCCTGGATATCGGGTAGGGAGCTCGGGCGGCGCATCGCCGCCCCGGAGGTGGCATGACGGCGGCGAGTGACGGCCTGCGGGAGCTGGTGCTCCGCGATCGCGACCACGAGTGCGAGGGGTTCGGCCCGTCCCGGGTCTGCGTCCGGGTGGTGGCGGTGGCCGAGCTCCCCACCCGCTTCGGACGGTTCCGGCTGGTGGGGTTCTGGAACAACCGGGACGGCAAGGAGCACGTGGCCATGGTCCACGGCGAGGTGGTCGGCGCGTCCGACGTCGCCGTCCGACTCCACTCGGAGTGCCTGACCGGCGACGTGATGGGGTCGCTCCGGTGCGACTGCCGCGACCAGCTCACCGAGGGGCTCCGCGCCATCCAGCGGGAGGGGCGGGGCGTCCTCCTCTACCTGCGGCAGGAGGGGCGCGGCATCGGGCTCCTGAACAAGATCCGCGCCTACGCGCTCCAGGAGCAGGGGCTCGACACCGTGGAGGCCAACCAGGCGCTCGGGTTCCGCGACGACGAGCGCGACTACGCCGTCGCCGCGCACATGATCCACAGCCTGGGGATGCGCTCGGTCCGGGTGGTGACCAACAACCCGGAGAAGATCCGGCAGCTCACCCAGCACGGCGTGGAGGTCTCCGGCCGGATCCCGCACGTCATCCCGCCGAACGAGTTCAACCGCTTCTACCTGGAGACGAAGGCCCGGCGCTCCGGCCACATGATCGACCTCGCCGAGGAGCGCCTGCCGGAGCAGAGCGACCCGGTGGTGGTGGAGGGCATGCCGCGGTAGCCGACGTCAGCCGGGGCGGCGCCAGGCCCGGATGGCCGCGAGCTCGAGCCGGAAGGCTCCCGCCTGCCCCTCGCCGATCCGGATCCCGAAGGCGCAGATCCGCGACGGATCCAGCGGCGGCGCTCCGGGCACGGGCCTCCCGCGCCAGGTGGCGCGGAAGGCGTCGAAGGGAAGCCGGTGCACCGCGCGCTCGCCGGCGCGGGTGGTGAAGCGCGCCTGGTAGGCCACCGCGTCGAACCACGGATCGGTCCGGACCGAGAGCCGGTAGGTCCGGCCGTCGCCCCGCGCCTCGACGAGGAGCCCGGCGTGGCGGGAGAGGTCGAACGCCCCCGGACCGGAGCGGACGGACGCGAAGCCTCCCCCGTTCGCGAGGAGCACCTCGCCGTGGAACACGGCCAGGCCGCCCGGACCGGTCTCGAGCCGTCCGGTGGAGACGCCGCCCATGACCCGGTCGCCCACCGGTTCCCAGCCGCCGACCCGATCCGGGTCGCCGAAGTCGAAGAGCGTGTCGACGAGGTCCTCGAGCGCGCGGAGCACGCCCTCGTCATAGGATCGGCCGGACGGGGACGCCAGGGCCCCGGGAGGGAGCGTTTCCATGCACGTCCTCGTGGCCGGAGCGGGCTGGCTGGGTTCGGTGCTGGCGCGGGAGCTCGCGGCCGCCGGGCACCGGGTGACCGCGGTGCGGCGGGATCCGGCCCGCGCGGCGGCGCTCGCCGCTCCGGGCGTGACCCCGCTGGCGCTCGACCTGTGCGCGCCCGACGCGTCCGCCCGCCTCCCGGGGGACCTGGACGCGGCCGTCGCCTGCCCGTCCGCCGGGAGCGAGGGCGCGGAGGCCTACCGGCGGACCTACCTCGACGCGACCGGCGCGGTCCTCGACGCCCTCCGGTCGTCCGGCCGCCCGGCGGCGCTCGTCTACACCGGCTCGACCGGGGTCTTCGGCCAGCGGGACGGAGGCGAGGTGGACGAGACCACCCGGCCCCACCCGGCGGGCCCGGCGGCGGAGGTCCTCGTCGAGGCGGAGCGCCGGGTCCTCGCGGCCGGCGGCCCCGGGCTGCGCACGGCGGTGGTGCGCCTCTCCGGCCTCTACGGCCCGGGTCGCGGCTGGCCGGTGGAGCGCGTGCGGGGCGGCCAGATCGCGCTCGGTCCGGGGGACGGGACCTGGCTCAACCTGTGCCACCGCGACGACGCGGTGGCGGCGGTGCTCGCCGTGCTCGCGCGCGGAGCCCCGGGCGGCCTCTACCACGCCACCGACGCCGAGCCGGTCCGTCGCCGGGACCTCGCGACCTGGGTCGCCGGACGGCTGGGGATCCCGGTGCCGCGCCTCCCCGACGGGGCGCGCCCGCCCGGCCTGCCCGACCGCCGGGTGCGCGGCGAGCGCACGCGCGCGGCGCTGGGGCTCGTCCTGCGGTTCCCGAGCTTCCGGGAGGGGCTCGGGATCTAGCCCGGGTCCGGCCGCACCGGAAGGCACTGGGCGGTGCCGCCCTCGCCGAAGACCCGGCGCAGCCCGCGAACCCAGAGCGGGACCGACAGCGCGAGCAGCGCGCCGGCGATCAGGTCGACCGCGTAGTGGAGCGAGAGGTAGACGGTGGCGAAGACGATGCCGATCACCGAGGCGGCGAGCGGGATGCGCACCTTCCAGGTGGGGAACAGGCGCCAGCCGTAGCCCAGGTAGACGAGCGACAGCGCCGTGTGACCGCTGGGGAAGGCGTCGAGCTGGTTCACCTCGGCCGCGCGCAGGAAGTCGCGGACCCGTTCGCTGAAGGTGCCGCCGCCCAGCACCTGCTGCTCGAGCTCGTGGGGCACGCGCGGGCCCGTGGTGGGGACGAGGAAGTAGCCCACGTAGGTGAGCAGCAGCGTGGTGATGAGGCCGAAGGCGAGGTCGTCGAAGTCGCGCCAGCGCCGCAGCACCCAGAGCGCGATGCACATGCCGAACGGGATGATGTAGTAGCTGACGTAGAAGAGGGAGGCCCCGTCGGTGAGCCAGGCCGGGCGCCCGAGCAGGTGGCGCCAGGCCGGGACGACCGGGCCCATCCAGGCCGCGTCGAGCGCGGCCATGGTCGAGTCGAAGCGCAGGGGATTGAGCTCGCCGATGAGCGGCCCGGCCACGTTGAAGATGGTGACCACGATGGGCAGGGGGAGGAAGGCGTGCAGCACGCGTCCCAGCTCGGAGCGCCGGCCCCAGAGCGCCGCCACCCCGAAGGCCAGCGCCATCAGCCCGAGCAGCACCAGGTAGTGCAGTGACTCGGGGTGAACGTAGACCGCGACCATCGCCAGGAAGGCGATGAAGGCGAGCATCATCCTGTCGACCGGGGCGAACAAGGGCGCGCAGTGTACTCGATGGACCGGGGCGCATGGCAAGCGCCCCCGCGGACCCGGCGTCCCGGGCGGGAACGGCCCCGTCGATTGGGTTGAAACGGATCGCCCGGACCGACAAAACCTCCGGGGATGACCCCCAGGCTCCTGACCAGCGCCGAGGTCGCGAAGATCCTCGGGGTCACGTCGGGGTCGGTGAAGCGCTGGGCGGACCTGGGGCTGCTCCGCTGCGCCCGCACCGTGGGCCGGCACCGGCGCTTCGACCCGGTCGAGGTGGAGCGCTTCCTCAAGGACCAGAGCGGCAAGGTCCAGCCCGATCACGGCCCGGACGTGGAGGGCTGGCTCGAGCTCCTCTTCTCCGACGCCGACTCCCACCAGCTGCTCGCCACCGTCTACGCAGAGCGGGCGCGGCTCGGCGCCTGGTGGAAGGTGGCCGAGTCCCTCTCGGCCGTGCTGGAGGAGATCGGCGAGCGCTGGACCGAGGGGACGCTCTCCATCCTGGAGGAGCACGTGGCGAGCGAGCGGCTCCAGCGCCTGCTCGCGCAGGTCTCGGACCAGCTCCCCTCGCGGCCCGACGCGCCCCGGCTGCTGCTCACCACCGCCGAGGGCGAGGAGCACACGCTCGGGCTCTCGCTCGCCGAGATCGTGATCCGGGAGCAGGGCTGGCCGGTGATCTGGGCCGGGCGGCGGGTGCCGCTCTCCGAGATCGTCGCGCACGTCGCCAGCGGCGGGATCGACGCGGTCGCGGTCTCGGCGAGCGGCGTCGCCGACCCGGGGGACCTGCTCGCCCAGACCGAGCGCCTCGGCGCCATCTGCCGCGCCGGCGAGGTGCAGCTCCTGCTCGGGGGGTCGGGTCCCTGGCCGGAGTGGATCCCCTACGGCGCGCGGGTCGTCACCTTCCAGGAGCTGCGAGGCTGGCTGGCCCTCGTCGAGGCCCGCGGCGGTCCGGACGAGGCGTGAGCCCCTTCCGGAGCGAGCGCCGCATCCTGCTGCTGGTGGCGGCGGTCCAGTTCGTCAACGTCCTCGACTTCGTCATGGTGGTCCCCCTGGGCCCCGACTTCGCGGCTGCGCTCGGCATCCCCATGTCGCGGCTCGGGCTCGTGACCGGGAGCTACACGCTGGCGGCGGCCGTCGCCGGCATCGCCGGCTCGGGATTCCTCGACCGCTTCGACCGCCGCTCCGCGCTGGCCGTGGCCATGGCGGGCCTGGTCCTCTCCACCGCCGCGGCCGGCCTCGCCGGAGGCCTGCCCACGCTCCTCGCCGCCCGGGTCGCGGCCGGCCTCTTCGGCGGGCCGGCCACCTCCCTCTCGATCGCCATCGTGGCCGACGCGGTGCCTCCGGAGCGGCGGGGCCGGGCCATGGGCGTGGTCATGGGCGCCTTCTCGGTGGCGACCGTGGTCGGCGTCCCCGCCGGGCTGTGGATGGCGCAGGCGGGCGGCTGGCGCGCTCCCTTCCTCGCCGTGGCCGGGATGGGGGTCGTGGTGGCGGCCGGCGCGCTCTTCCTCATGCCGCCCATGCGCGGCCACCTCGCGCACGCCCGGGCCGCAGCGGCCCGCGGCTACGCCTTCCTCCGGGAGCCGGCGGCGCGCCTCAGCCTGGCCGCGACCGCCACGGCCATGGCGGCGACCTTCGCGCTCGTACCCAACCTGGCCGCGTTCCTCCAGTTCAACGCCGGGCTCCCCCGGGAGCGGCTCGGGTTCCTCTACATGGCCGGCGGCGTGCTGACCTTCGTGCTGCTGCGGATCGTGGGGCGGGCCATCGATCGCCTCGGATCGCCCCGCGTGGCCGCGGCGGGGACGGCGGTGATGCTCCTGAACCTCGCCGTCGACTTCGCGCCGGCCGAGCCGCTGCTCCCGGCATGGGCGCTCTTCCTGCTCTTCCTGCTCGCCAACACGCTCCGCAATCCCGCCCTGACGTCCCTGGCCTCGCGGGTTCCGCGCGCCGCCGAGCGCGCCCGGTTCCAGTCGACCCAGTCGGCGGTCCAGCACCTCGCCTCGGCGGGCGGCGCGCTCCTCTCGTCCGTCCTGCTCGCGAGCGGGGAGGGGGGAAGGCTCGAGGGGATGTGGCGCGTGGCGCTCTTCTCCGGCCTGCTCTGCCTCGCCCTGCCGTTCCTGCTCGCGGGGGTGCAGCCGCGGGTCCAGGCCCGGGAGCGGGCGGAGCGGGCGCGAGGGGACGGGGAAGCGAGCCCGGGTGCGGGGCCGGGCCTCGCCGATCCGGAGACCGTGATCCCGGTGGTCGAGTCCTGAGCGTCAGCCCTCGCCGCGCAGGATCGGGTCGAGCTTCCCCTCGCGGTCGAGCGCGTCGATGTCGGAGAACCCGCCCAGCGAGCGATCCCCCACGAAGATCTGGGGGACCGTCCGCTGCCCGGTGGCCTCGACGAGCCAGGTCCGCAGGGCGTCGTCGTGCTCGGCGTCGATCTCCTCGAAGGCGACCCCCTTCCGCTCCAGGAGCGCCTTCGCGCGCACGCAGTACGCGCAGTTCTTCTTGGTGTAGACCCGGACGTTGGGCATGCTGGGATCCTAATGGTTCGACCGGGCGGGGGCACGACGCGCAGGCTGTTCGCCGTCCCGCGCGAGCGGCGCGGCGAGCGGATCGACGCGTTCCTCCGGCGCGAGCTGCCGGCAGGCGCCGATCGCGTCCGGGCCCTGCTCTCGGCCGGGATGGTGCGCGTTCGCGGCCGTAGCTGCGCACCGCTGCGCCGCCTCTTCGGCGGGGAGGAGGTCGAGGTGCTCCTCGAGGGGGCGGCTCCTCCCGCGGCGGGTCCGGCCCAGCCGGTCCTCCGCGTCCTCTCGCAGGACGCGGACCACCTGGTGGTGCTGAAGCCGGCCGGCCTCCCCGTCGAGCCGGCCGGTCCGGCCTCGGCGTCGGCGGTCGGGGCGGCGGCGCTCCTCGTCCCCTGCGCGGTGGACGGTCGCCCGTACCCCGGCCTGCCGCACCGGATCGACCGCGACACGTCCGGGTGCCTGCTCCTCGCCCGGACCGATGCCGGGCTCCGGTCGCTGCGGGCCGCCTTCGAGGCCGGCCTGGTCGAGAAGGATTACCTCGCGCTCGTGGGCGGGGAGCCGCCCGACGAGGGGCGGCTCGACACCCCGCACGGGCGCGATCCCGGCGATCCCCGTCGGTTCACGGGGAGGCTGCCCGCGGCGCGGCGCGCCCGCCTCTCCTTCCGCGTCGAGCGGCGACTCGGCGGCGGCGCGCTGCTCCGGGTCCGGCTCGAGACCGGGCGCACCCACCAGATCCGCGTGCAGCTCTCCGAGGCGGGCTGGCCCATCCTCGGGGACGCCACCTACGGGGTCCCGTCGCCGCACCTGGCCCGCCAGGGGCTGCACGCCTGGCGCCTCGCCTTCCCGCGCCCGTCGGACGGCGTCCGGGTGGGAGGTGGAGGCCCCGGTGCCGCCCGACCTCGCCCGGGCCGTCAGGGCGCTGCGGCGATCGGGACCGTGAACGGCCCCGCGACGGCCTCGCCGCCGCGCAGGTCGAGCGCCACCACCCAGACCTGCGCGGAGGCGACCCCGGGGAGGAGGTCCGAGCCCTCCAGGTCGGAGGTGGTGTCGACGCCGGTGGTGATCCCGGCGCTGAACGTCCCGGCGGTCGTGTAGAAGTATCCGGTCATGGTCTCGGTCCGCGTGACCCCCGCCGCGTCCACGTAGGTCTGGACGCTGGCCGGGTCGATGCGGAGCCGGACGGGGAGGGTCCCGTTCGCCGGCAGGGGCGGGGTGGGCACGCCGACGCGAGCGGGCACGCCGCCCACCTCCACGCCCAGGATGACCGGCGGGCGGTTGGGATCGGGCGGGGCCTGCCGGGTCCACTGGGGGATCTGGAGGACGCTGTCGCGCTCCTCCCCGCGGTCGGTGGTGACCCGGTAGCGGAAGACCGTGGCCAGCTGGTCGGGGACGGAAGCGGGCACGACGCCCCCGCCCGTGCCGAGGCAGCGCGCGACGATCGCGGTGGGATTGGCCTGCACCGAGCCGTCGGCCGCCGGGGTGAGCTCCACCTCGCACTGCGGGACCGCGCAGGCGTAGGCGGCGACCGAGCCGGCCGAGACCGGGCAGAACGTCCAGCGGCGCGCCGTGACGGTGGATCCCGCCGGGACGTGGTCGACCGGCGCGATCGTCACCGACGCGCCCGGCGCTAGCTCGAGGGGGTCGGCGACGAGCGCCAGCGTGCGCAACCCGAGCAGGTCGCTCTGCGGCGCGAAGTCGTCCATGCAGGCCGGGAGCAGGAGGGCCAGCGCGGCCAGCGCGCCGATGCGGGGGCGAGTCATCTTCACCACTCTCCCTTCAGGCCGAGGATGGGCAGGATGGGCAGGCCGGTGGTGGGCGTCCGCTCGGCGTAGTCGTAGCTGTACGTCCACCCCTCCTGGTTCTTCCGGTTGGTGACGTTCTGGGTGTCGAGGTACAGGGTCAAGGTCCAGCCCGGGAAGGTCCAGACCTTGTCGACGCGCAGGTCGAGCGCCCAGAAGGTGGCCAGCCGGTCGGAGTTGGTGTCGCCGTACCGGGGAACGAAGACCCCGGTGGCGCTGTCGAACACCGATCCCACCACGGGCGTGTAGGGATTGCCGGAGACCAGCCGGAAGCGCGCGCCGGCGGACCAGCCCCGGCCGAGCTGGTACGTGCCGAGCACGGTGAGGTTGCTCGGCTGGTCGAAGTCGAAGGGCACCTGGTTCGTGGGCGGGTCGGTGCGGAACGAGCGCTGGTAGGAGTAGGCGAGCCACCCGGAGAAGCTGTCGCCGATGGCGACCTTGAGGAGCGTCTCGAGGCCGTAGATGTTCCCGGTCCCGGTGCTCGTGTAGCGCGGCGCGGCCGGGTCGTAGACCGAGGCGGTGTTGGAGATGGCCTGCTGGGTGAGGTCCTTGTAGAAGCCGGTCACGTCCAGGCTCACCCCGTCCACGATCCGCTGTCCCACGCCCAGGCTGGCCTGGAGGCTGCGTTCCGGGAGGAGCCAGGGGTTGCCGGTGGCCGCGTTGGTCTTCTGCGGCGCGGGGGCCTGCTGGTAGAGCCCGACCGCGCCGCGCAGCGTGGTCCCCGGCACCACCTCCCAGCGGGCGAGCAGGCGCGGATCGACGGCCCACTGGTTGATGTCGGAGAACCAGTTGGCGCGCACGCCCGGCAGGATGGACAGGCTGGGGATGGGGGACCAGCGCAGCTCGGCGAAGAGGGCCGGCGAGTAGTACCAGGTGGTCACCTGGGCGCCGATCTGGGGGAGCGAGGAGGGCGGGAGCGGGTTCGGCCCGGTGGAGTCGGGCAGGTTGGCCCCGATGGCGGCCCGGCCCATCTCCGCGTCGACGCCGCCGCGCAGGTCCCACTGCGGGGAGAAGCCGTAGCTCCACGTGCTCCGCAGGGACACCCGGCGCAGGTTGAGGTCGAAGAAGTACTGGGGCCCGATCTGGGTCCGGATCTCCTGCAGCCCGAGGACGAGCGAGGTGTCCTGCCGGAAGCGGGAGGAGAACGCGTTCCCGTACTCCGCCTGCAGGTTGTAGAAGGAGACCTGCGCGTCGAGCGCGCCGGTGATGGTGGGATCGCGCTGCGGCCGGTCGAAGAGGCCCACCAGCCGGTCCATGGACCCGTAGAAGACGAGCCGCAGCTTCTGGCTCGAGTCCGGGCTCCAGGTCCCGATGAACTGGAAGTCGTAGAAGCGCGGCGCGGTGCTGAAGGAGAGGTTGGCGTCCCGGGGCAGGAAGATGGGGAGCACCGCGTCGATCCAGGACCGCCGGAAGGCGCCGCCGAGCGACCAGCCCCGGCCCAGGCCACCCTCCATCTCCACGCCGGCGTCGTAGAAGTTCACGTCGGCCTGGCCGTGGAAGCCGTCCTGGCGCGGGTCGCGGATGCGCACGTCGATGATGCCGCCCTGGGCGCGGCCGTAGTCCACGGAGAAGTTGCCGGGCACGAACTCCACCGACTGGAGGAAGGCGGGCGCGTAGGTGCTGCGGATGCCGCCGAAGTGGTACAGTTGCGGGATCTGCTGCCCCTCCAGGAAGACCTTGCTGTCGCCGGGGGCCGAGCCGCGGAGCACGAGCAGCCCGGCGCCGAACGGGGCGCGCGCGGCGCCCGGCAGGTTGAGCACGGCCTTCAGGGTGTCGCCGGCCGAGCCCGGGACGGTGAATACCTGCTCGGCGGTGAGGACGTCCTTCATGACCTCCCGCTGGATGGCGGTGGCGCTCACGACCGTCTCGTTGGGGCCGGCGGCACCCTCGAGGAGGTAGTTCTCCTCCCGCACCTCGCCGGCCTGGCCGCGGACGAGGAGGTCGAGCGGCTGGTGATCCGGGGGCGCCGCGCGGAGGCGGAACTCGCCGGCCGGGACCTCGACCTGGAACCGGCCCGAGCCGTCGGTGGTGGCGCGGGCCACCACGGCCTCGCCTTGCAGCGCCTCCACCGGGATGCCCGGGAGGGGAAGACGGGAGCCGCGCTCGAGGAGGTAGCCGGTGAGCCGGACCGGCGCGGGCGGCGCCGCGACCGGCTCCTGGATGCGCAGGCGGAAGGTCACGGTCACCGGAACGGCCTCGCCCGTCGACAGGCGACCGGGCTCGAAGTCGAAGCGCCGCGCCGCCGCCAGGGCCGCCGAGTCGAAGGGCTCTCCGGCGCCCTCGGACACGACGGCGCTCTCCACCTTGCCCTCGGCCGACACGTCGAGCGAGAGCACCACCACCACCTCCGGCGATGGGAAGCGGGTCCCGGGGGGCACCTCGGCCGCGACCAGCTCCCGGAGGCGGGGCGGGCTCGCCAGGGTCGGCTCGGGCGCCGGGGCCGCCGTCGGCGTCGCCGTCTGGACGCCGGTCTGCTGCGCCGCCGCGGATGACGCGGCGAGGAGCAGGAGCATCGGGAGGGCGCGGGCGGCGCGCCGGGACAGCGTCATGGATCACCCCTCCAGGCGGAACTTGTAGGTCCAGGGAACGGTGGCGGGAACGGGCTTGCCGCCGCGCGTGGCCGGGCGGAAACGGAAGCGGCGCACGAGCCGCTGGGCGACCTCGTCGAAGCCGTTGCCGGCGGGTCGGACGACCCGCGACCCGGTCACCTCGCCGCTGGCCGAGACCTCGATCTCCAGGCGGACGTCCCCTTCCAGGCCGGCGCGGCGCGCCGTCTCCGGGTAGAGCGCGCGCATCTCCGCGACGTCGGGCTGGGCCACGAGGCTCGGGCCCGTGTCGGGTTCCACGACGTAGGCCGGCGCGTCGGGGCGGTCGCTCGTGCCGCCCGGCGTGGCGCGGACGGCGGACGGAGCTCCGGGCGCCGCGGTGGGGACGGCGACGCCGCCGCCACCCGGGACCGTGGCCTCCAGCGAGACCGCGAAGCGGCGCGGGGCGGCGGGGGGCGGCCGGGACGTGGACGGGGGCGGGGCCTCGAGCAGCGGCGCCGGCGCGACCGGGGCCCGGCTGGGACGCGGGGCAGGCTCCATCCTGCGCGGCTTCTCCGGCGGCGGCGCCGGCGGGGGAGCCGGCGGCTCGACGGGGCGCGGCGGTGCGTCCACCAGCGTCACCCGGGTGGGCGGCGGACGGTTCACCGCGCGCCGGACCGGCGGGGTCACGAGCGCCCAGGCGAGGAAGGCCGCGTAGAGCAGGAGGGCGAGCGCCCAGCCCTGCAGGCCGGTGTGGGAGACGCGGTTCACTTCGCGGGTGCGTCGACGGGTTTCGTGTCGAGGGCGATGTCGGTGACGCCCTCCTGCCGCAGCCGGTCCACGACCTCGGCGAAGCGGCCGTAGGGGGCCGAGACGTCGGCGGAGACGAAGCCGGAGAGCTTCTGGCCGGGCGAGAGCCGGCTTCGGGCCTCGGCGACGGCCCGGGGGATGTCCTCCACCCGCGCGGGCTGGCCGTTCACGTAGAGCTCCCCGGAGGCGGCCACCACGAGCGCGAGCAGCCCGACCGTGGCGTCGGCGCCGGTGGCGGCGCGGGGCACCTCGACCTGGATGCTCCGGGAGACGATGAGCGAGGACGTGACGAGGAACACCACGAGGAGCACCAGCGCCACGTCCACGATGGGCGTGATGTTGACCCCGGTGACGAGCTCGTCCGCCGGGTCGGCGCCGAAGCCGCCCGGGCCCCCGGCGTTCACGCGCCCTCCTCGGCCTCGAGCCGCCCGAGGTTGGCGAGGATCTCGCGCATGAGCGACTCGGCCTCGCGCAGCCGCACGCCCATGTGGGCCTTCAGGACGTTGTAGGAGACCACGCCGGGGACGGCGACGAAGATGCCGAACGCCGTGGACGCGAGCGCCTCGGCGATGGAGGACATCACCTGGGGATTCCCGGCCGACTGGGTGGTGCCCGCCTGTCCCAGCCCGTAGAAGGCGCCGACCACGCCGATGATGGTGCCGAGGAGCCCGACCAGCGGGGCGATGTTGGCGATGGTGGTGAGCCAGGCCACCCGCGCGTCGTAGCGGGAGCGCTCCGCGGCGAGCGCCGCCAGCATCTCCTCCTCCACCGCCTTGGGATCGCGCTCCCCGCGCCCCACCGACTCGAGCCCGGCCCGGAGCACGTTCCGGACCAGGCTGTCGCTCGACACGAGCGCGCGGGCGGCGGCCAGGTCCTGGCGGCGCAGGGCTCCCTGGATGGCCGGCTGCAGGGTGGAGAAGCGCTCCCGGGTGCGCACGTAGAGGATGGCCCGGTCGAGCGTGATGGCGACCCCGACGAGCGACAGGAGGACGAGGGTCCAGTTCACCCACTCGGCGCCGAGGAGGTTCAGCTGGAGGAATCTCTGCGTCAGCATGCGTGCACCGGTCCGTTCGGTCGAATATAATGGTTCGGTCGAAACGTGTAATTCGGCCGACGCGGCACGGCAAGCGGAACGACGGGTACTGGAAAATGGGCAGGAAAGCGGGCTCCAAGAACCTGGACCACGACCGGACAAGGGCCGACATCGTCGCCCGGATGACGGGCGTAATATTGTCGTCCATAAAGACGAATCTGAGCTTCCGGGAGCTGGCCCACGCCGCCCGCGTCGCCCCCTCGACGCTGCGCCACTACTTCGGCGACCGCGACGCCGTCCTCGCCGCCGTGCTCGAGCGCGTCCACGACCTGGGCCTCCGCTACGTGGCCGAGGGGGCCACCGCCGAGCGTGGCGCCGCACCCGAGTCGCTGCGCTGGTTCCTGGGATACCTGGTCGAGGGCTGGAGCCGGGGCGTGGGGCGGGCCCACGAGGTCGGCCTCACCGAGGGCATCGGGGACGCCGCCCTCGGGCCGGCCTACCTGCGCATGCTGCTCGAGCCCACGCTCCACTCGGCGGAGGCCCGGATCGCGCTGCACATGGCCCGGGGGGAGATCGGCCCGTGCGACGTCCGGGTGGCCGCGGTGGAGCTGGTCGCGCCCCTCGTGCTCGTCCTCCTGCACCAGCGCGCGCTCGGCGGGGGCGCGGTGCGTCACCTGGACGTGGACGCCTACCTCGACGAGCACGTGGCCCGCTTCCTCCGCGCGTTCGGGCCGGCGGCCGCCCGGGCCGCCGGGCCCGCGGCGCCCTGAGCCCGGCGTTCACGCCCAGTCGCGGGGGGTCCGGATCACCTCGAGCAGGCGCGCCTCCGCGCTCCCCGGCTCTGGGTGGTGGTCGTACCGCCAGCGGACCCGCGGCGGGAGCGACATCAGGATCGACTCGGTCCGCCCCCCGGTCTCGAGGCCGAACACCGTGCCGCGATCGTGGAGCAGGTTGAACTCCACGTAGCGGCCGCGACGGATCTCCTGCCACTCCCGCTCCCGGTCCCCCCACGGGAGGTCGCCCCGGCGGCCCAGGATGGGCAGCCAGGCCCGCGGGAAGGCGCCCGCCACGTCCTCCACGAAGGCGAGCTCCCGGTCGGGGTCTCCGCCGAGATCCTCGAAGAAGACGCCTCCCACGCCCCGGTGCTCGCGGCGGTGCGGCAGGTAGAAGTAGGCGTCGCAGGTGCGCTTCATGGCCGGGTAGCTCCCGGGCAGGTGGCGCTCGCAGGCGTCGCGAAGCTCCCGGTGGAACGCGGCCGCGTCCTCCTCGAAGAGGTAGTAGGGCGTCAGGTCGGCGCCTCCGCCGAACCAGGCCTTGCTCCCGCGCACGAGCAGCCGGACGTTGGCGTGGGTGGTGGGCACGAGGGGGGAAAGGGGGTGGACCACGACCGAGAGGCCGACCGCCGCGAAGGAGTCCCCGTCGCCGGGCAGGCGGGCCGCCAGGCGATCGGGGACCGGCCCCTGCACGCGGGAGACGTTCACCCCGGCCTTCTCGATGCGCGCTCCGTCCGCGAGCACGCGGGTGACGCCGCCGCCGCCGCCCGGCCGCTCCCAGGCGTCGCTCGCGAACCGGGCCCGGCCGTCGGCGGCCTCCAGCGCAGCGACGATCCGGTCCTGGAGCGACCGGACCCGCTCCTCCATCGCGTCCACCAGCCGCTCGTGGTCCACGGGACCTCCCTCAGGCGAAGACGATGGTCTTGTTGCCGTGGACGAGGACCCGGTCCTCGCAGTGCCAGCGGACCGCGCGCAGGAGCACCCGGCGCTCCAGGTCGCGCCCGAGGGCGCGCAGGGCCTCCACCGAGTCCCGGTGGCTCACCCGCGCGACGTCCTGGTCGATGATGGGCCCCTGATCGAGCTCGGCGGTCACGTAGTGCGCGGTGGCGCCCACGACCTTCACGCCCTTGTCGAAGGCCTGCCGGTACGGATCGGCGCCGGCGAAGGCGGGCAGGAAGGAGTGGTGGATGTTGAGGATGCGCCCGGGGAACCGGTCGACGAACGCCCCCGAGAGGACCTGCATGTAGCGCGCGAGCACGACCAGGTCCACCCGCCCCTCGAGCGCGGCGGCCATCCGGGCCTCGGCCTCGGCCCGCCGGTCCCGGTCGTTCGGCACGTGGAGGAAGGGGACCCCGAACGACGCGACGGCCTCCTGGAGGTCGGGGTGGTTCGAGACGACGATCGGGATCTCGGCCCGGAGCTCTCCCCGGCGCCAGTGCCACAGCAGCTCGAGCAGGGCGTGGTCGTGGCGGGAGACGAGGATGCCGACCCGGAGCGGCGCGGCGTGGCTGGAGAGCCGCCACTCCATCCCCATCGGCCCGGCGACCTCCGTGCCGAAGAGCTCGCCGAGCCGGGCGAGCGGGACGTCGAGCCCCTCCACCTGGAACTCGAGGCGCATGAAGTAGGTGGCCGGCTGCTCCTCGGTGGAGTGCTGGTCGAGGTCGACGACGTTGGCGCCGTGCCGGTAGAGGAAGGTCGAGACCGCGGCCACGATGCCGGGCCGGTCGGCGCAGCGGATGAGCAGGACGGCGTGCATGGCGAAGTGTGTACCGCGTGCGCCGCCTCCGGGGAACCGGACCCGGGTCGGCGGGACCCCCACATTGGACGTTTACCGGGGATGGGTCCCGTGAGACCGTCCGTTCACGAGGGGAGGCCGCGTGGGAGACGTTTCGCCGATCCAGCCGGGCCAGGACGCGGGCCCCGGGGCGCCGCCCAGCCGGTGGCGCCGGCGCCGCGGGCCGGGCCCGGATCGCGCCGCCCTCGACGCCATCCCCTGGCGCGACCGGCTCTCGACCCAGCTGCTCGGCGTCGCCGCGGCGCTGGTGCTCGCCGCGGTGGCGGCCTTCCTGGCCGTCGAGATGGCCATCGCCCGGCAGCGCCTCTCCGGCGTGACCGCCTCGACGTCGCTGCTCAGCGAGACCATCTCCGCGTCGATCCGCCAGTCGATGATGAAGGACGAGCGGGCCGAGGCCTACGCCATCATCGACAACATCGGGCGACAGCCGCAGATCGACCACGTCCGGCTCTTCAACAAGGAGGGGCGGATCACCTTCTCCACCGTGGCCGGGGAGCGGGGGAAGCTCGTCGACAAGCGGGCCGAGGGGTGCCGGGCCTGCCACGAGGAGAACGAGAGCCTCACCGTGCCGGTGGACGCGCTGCGGGCCCGGATCTACGAGGGCCGGCAGGGACGCGTGCTCTCGATGGTGACCCCCTTCCGCTCCGGCCCCGACTGCACGACGAGCGCCTGCCACGCCCACCCGCGCGAGCGAGCCGTGGTGGGGGTGCTCGACGTGGGGGTCTCGCTGGCCCCGGTCGACCAGGACCTCACCGCCTTCCGCCGCGTCACGCTGCTCGTGACCGCGCTGCTCGCGCTGCTCCTGGGCGCGGTCTTCTGGTGGGTGGCGAAGCACCGGGTGGTGCGCCCGGTGGAGGCGCTGGTCCAGGCCACCCGGCGGGTGGCCCACGACGAGCTCGAGACCGAGATCCACGTCGACGAGCGCGGCGAGCTCGGGCTGCTGGCCGCCTCCTTCAACGAGATGATCCGCTCCCTGCGACGCGTGGAGGGGGAGCTCCAGACGCTCAACGAGCAGCTCGAGGTGAAGGTCCAGGAGCGGACCTCCGAGCTGCGCGCGGCCCAGGACACGCTGGTGCGCACCGAGAAGCTCTCCTCGCTGGGCAAGCTGTCCGCCTCCATCGCGCACGAGATCAACAACCCGCTCGCCGGCATCCTCACCTTCGCGAAGCTCATGATCCGGACCATCGAGCACGGCCCGGTGGGGGAGGCGGAGCGGCGCACGCTGGTGAAGCAGCTGGCGCTCGTCCAGCGCGAGACCGAGCGCTGCTCCGCCATCGTCCGCAACCTGCTCGACTTCGCGCGCGAGCGCCCCATGCAGCTGAAGGACGTGGACCCGAACCACGTCATCGACGAGGTGCTGCAGCTGGTGGCGAACCAGGTGGCCATCCAGGGCGTGACGGTGGAGCGGGACCTGGCCCACGTCCCGCTGGTGGACGCCGACTTCGGGCAGCTGCGCCAGGCCTTCATGAACATCGTCCTGAACGCCGTCGAGGCCATGGGGAAGGGCGGGAGGCTGCGCATCGCCACCCGCCCCGGCCCCGGCCAGCAGGGCGCCGAGGTGGTGTTCCAGGACGACGGCCCGGGCATCCCCCCCGAGCTGCAGCAGCGCATCTTCGACCCGTTCTTCACCACCAAGGAGAAGGGGACCGGGCTCGGGCTCTCGGTGGTCTACGGGATCGTGGAGCGCCACAAGGGCACCGTGACGGTGGAGAGCGAGCCGGGGAAGGGGACCCGCTTCGTCATCCGGCTCCCCGCGGCGCGCAGGTCGTGACGTGGAGGCCATACACCTGTGGTGGATCGGCGATGGGGATCCGGGGCCGCGCACGCTCGAGCACGTCCGGAACCACCTGGCCCGCGCGCTGGGCCTGCCGGTGCGCGTCTTCGAGGATCCGGCCCGCCCCGCCGACGCCTGGGACGCGCGCCGGAAGCAGTGGTCCACCTCGCGCATCCTGGCCTGGCTCGCCCACGCCGGCCCGCCCGGCAAGGTGCTGGCCGTGACCGACCAGGACCTCTTCATCCCCATCCTGACCTTCGTCTTCGGCGAGGCCCAGCTCGACGGCCGTGCCGCGGTGGTCTCCACCGCGCGGCTGGGGGAGCCCGGGCTGCCGGACCCGCGGGTCGCCCTGGAGCGGCTCGCCAAGGAGGCCGTCCACGAGGTCGGCCACTGCTTCGGGCTGGTCCACTGCGACAGCCCGGGCTGCGTGATGGGACGATCGTCGACCGCGCGCGACGTGGATCGCAAGCGGGGGGAGTTCTGCTCGAGGTGCCGCGACCACGTCTCGCGGCGCGGGGGAGGCGCGTGATGACCGGACGGGACACCCGGGTTCTGGTGGTCGACGACGAGGAGATCGTCCGCGAGTCGCTGGGCGGCTGGCTCCGGGAGGACGGCTTCGAGGTGGACTCCGCCCCGGACGGGAAGAGCGCGGTCGAGCGGATGAAGGCCGAGCGCTGGAACGTCATGCTGGTCGATCTGAAGATGCCCGGCATGGACGGGCTCCAGGTCCTCGAGGAGGCGCGCAAGCTCCAGCCCGACGCGGCCATCATCATGATGACCGCCTACGCCACGGTGGACACCGCCGTCACCGCCATGAAGCTCGGCGCCTTCGACTACCTGGTGAAGCCCTTCGACCCCGAGGAGCTCTCCATCCTCATGCAGAAGGTGGTGACCCAGCAGAGCCTGGTGCGGGAGAACGCCGTCCTCCGCAAGGCCCTGAAGAAGGAGCACCGCTTCCGCGACCTGGTGTCGAAGAGCCCGGCCATGCAGCGGGTCTTCGAGCTGGCCCAGGTGGCGGCCCGCTCCAACTCCACCATCCTGGTCCTCGGGGAGAGCGGCAGCGGCAAGGAGGTCCTGGCCCGCACCATCCACGAGGAGAGCCCCCGGTCCCAGGGGCCCTTCGTGGCCATGAGCTGCGCCGCGTTGACCGAGACCCTTCTCGAGAGCGAGCTCTTCGGGCACGAGAGGGGGGCCTTCACCGGCGCCACCGGGCGGCGCAAGGGCAAGTTCGAGGCCGCCTCGGGCGGCACGCTGTTCCTCGACGAGATCGGGGACATCTCCCCCAAGCTCCAGCTGGACCTGCTGCGGGTGCTCGAGGAGCGCAAGGTCCAGCGCGTGGGCGGCAACGAGCCGGTCGACGTCGACGTCCGCATCGTCGCCGCCACCAACAAGGACCTGCGCAAGGCGGTCGCCGACGGGACCTTCCGCGAGGACCTCTACTACCGGCTCAACGTCATCCCGGTCACGCTGCCGCCCCTGCGGGAGCGCAAGGAGGACGTGCCGCTCCTGGTGGAGCACTTCCTCGACCGCCTCGAGGCCGAGATGAAGAAGCGGGTGAAGGTCTCGCCGGAGGCCATGTCGGCGCTGCTCGCACACGACTGGCCGGGCAACGTCCGGGAGCTGCGCAACGTCCTCGAGCGCGGCGCGGTGGTCGCCCAGGGGGACGTCATGAAGCCCTCCGACCTGGGGCTGGCCCCGGCCCCGGCGCGCGCGCCCGGGACGAACGCTCCCGGCGAGCCGCCTTCCCTCGAGGAGGTCGAGAAGCGGCACGTCGCCGAGGTGCTGGCCCACACCGGCGGCAACGTCACCCAGGCGGCACGGCTCCTCGGCATCGACCGGGTCACGCTCTACAACAAGATCCGGAAGTTCCAGCTCCGCCGCGACGGCGAGGAGCCGGATCCGGCCGGGGGCTGACCGGCCCCCGCGCGGGTGCCGAGGAAATCGACGTCCGGCGAGATTCTCGACGTCGAGCCCGTTCTCCCGACTTCCCCCGTGACGGCGCACGCTTGGACCCCCATGGCGGGGTCCTCGCCGTTGTGAATCCCAACGTGTCGCCGATCGCCGTCGCCGGGGTCCCGGCCGGGACGCGTTCGTAACTCCTCGTGAAACCGGCGGATTTCACCGTCGGTCCGCGCGGGCCCACCCTGGCCCACCCCTTGAAAAGGGTACGGGTGGAGGACGCGAACGCCATGCCCTGTCCCTACCTGACCGAAGTGACGATGGTGTTCTGCCAGGCATCTCCCCAGAAGAAGCTCATCCCCAGCGACCGCATCAGCACCGCCTCGGCGTGCGAGGGCGACGGCTTCACCGCCTGCGCCCTCTACCGCGAGGCCCTCTCGCGGGCGCTCCACACCATCGAGGAGCTCGAGAGCGAGCTCCGCACCGAGAAGGAACGGAAAGGAGCTCAGCCGTGATGGTCGGCGCCACCGCACTCGCCCTCGTCGGGCTCGTCGTCGTCGGATTCCTGGGACGCATCCCCTGACCCGCCGTACCGGAGAGAACCCCATGAAGCTCGGAAGAAGGCAGTTCCTGCAGGTCGCCGGCGCCACGGGCACCGCCGCCCTGGTGTCCCTCCCGGGGCGGGCCGGTGCCGCCGGCGGGGTGCACACCCCCGGTGAGGACGAGGTGTCGGTGCTGGTCGACACCACCCGCTGCATCGGCTGCCGCGGCTGCGAGGCCGCCTGCGCCGAGGCCAACAAGCTGCCCGACCCGCCGGCCGACGACGCGGCCTACGCCACCCGCCGGACCACCGGCCCGGAGTGCTTCACGGTGGTGAACCGCACGGTGAAGGAGGACGGGACGGAGCGCTTCGTCAAGCGCCAGTGCATGCACTGCGTGGAGCCGGCCTGCGCGTCCGCCTGCCCGGTCCGCGCGCTCGACAAGCAGCCGAGCGGCCCGGTGGCCTACGACGGATCGAAGTGCATGGGCTGCCGGTACTGCATGGTGGCCTGCCCCTTCGGCGTGCCCAAGTACCAGTACGCCAGCGCGCTCCCGGTGGTGCGCAAGTGCACCTTCTGCGCCGGGCGCCAGGCCGAGGGCAAGCTCCCCGCCTGCGTGGGCGTGTGCCCGAGCGGCGCGCTCACCATCGGCAAGCGCGGCGAGCTGGTCCAGGAGGCGCGGCGCCGGGTCTACGGCAACCCCGACAAGTACGTGCAGCACGTCTACGGGGAGCACGAGGCCGGCGGCACGAACTGGATGTACGTGACCGACGTCCCCTTCGAGAAGCTGGGGTTCGAGGTGGCGGTGAACGACAACTCCTACCCCAAGCTCGTCAAGGGGGCGCTGGGAGTTCCACCGGTGGTGATGACGCTCTGGCCGCCGCTCTTGATGGGGCTGTGGGCCTTCTCGCACCGGGACGGCAAGGGAAAGGACCAGGACGGCAGCAAGGGAGGCAACCATGGCTAGCGTCGCGACCGCCCAGCCGGCCCGCTCCGGGTCCTGGGTGCAGGAGAACCTCCTCCTCGGCATGACCCTGCGGGCCTACCTGCGCTCGCTCTGGACGCCCTTCAACGCGATCTGCGCCGCCATCCTGGCGGTGGGCATCCCCATCCTGGTCTACCGCTTCGCGGTCGGCCTCGGCGCCACCACCAACCTGTCGCAGACCCAGCCCTGGGGGCTGTGGATCGGCTTCGACATGATGACCGGCATCGCGCTGGCCGCCGGCGGCTTCACCATCGGCGCGGCGGTGGAGATCTTCAACCTGGAGGAGTTCCACGCCATCGAGCGCCCGGCCATCCTCACCGGCTTCCTGGGCTACCTGATGGCCGTCGTCGGGCTCATCGCCGACCTGGGCAAGCCCTGGAACATGGTGGGCATCTTCTCCAACAACGGCACGCAGTCGGTGCTCTTCGAGGTCGCCTGGTGCGTGGCCTGCTACACCACCGTGCTCTTCCTCGAGTTCGCCGTGCCGCTCTTCGAGTGGCTGGGGTGGGAGCGCTTCTACCGGCCGCTCAAGAAGGCGCTGCTCGCCCTCACCGTGCTCTCGGTCATGTTCTCCACCATGCACCAGTCGGCGCTCGGCTCCCTCTTCATCATCGCCCCCGGCAAGCTCCACCCGCTCTGGTACTCCAGCCAGATCTTCCTGTTCTTCTTCATCTCCGCGGTCATCGCCGGCATCTCCATGGTCATCGTGGAGAGCACCATCTCCCACAAGGTCTTCTCCGAGCAGCTCGAGGGGCACCACGTGGACATCGAGAAGGTGAGCTTCGGGCTCGCCAAGGCCGGCGCGGTGGTGATGTTCGCCTACTTCTTCCTCAAGCTGCAGGGCGTCATCGACAACCACGCGCTCGGCCTCATCGGGGTGGGCTTCTACGGCAAGTGGTGGCTCCTCGAGATGCTGGGATTCGTGCTGCTGCCGTCCCTGCTCTACGCCTGGGGGGCCCGCAACCGCAGCATCGGCGCGGTCCGCGTGGCGGCCGTGCTGGGCGTGCTCGGCATCGTGGTGAACCGCCTCAACGTGTCGCTGGTGGCCTACAACTACAACCAGGCGGTCCGCTACTGGCCCAGCTGGATGGAGATCGTGGTGTCGCTGGCGCTGGTGGTGATCGGCGTGCTCGCCTTCCGCTGGATCGTGAACCGCATGCCGGTGCTGCGCCCCATGAAGGGCTCGGCGGGGCACTGAGGGGGACGCCATGCACGCGAACGACTTCCTCTCGGGGTACGGGGCGAAGCTCATCGAGTACGGACTGGCCGTGGCCTACCTCCTGCTCTTCGTGGGGTTCTGGCGCTACGTGCAGGGAGGGCGCGCGGCCGCGACGGCCGGGGTCGCGGCCGGGGCCGGGAAGGAGGCCGCCCCGCAGGCGGCGGCCGGCTGGTTCACCGTGCCGGACGGCGTGGCGCTGCACCCCGGCCACACCTGGGCGCGGCTCGAGGACGACGGCACGGTGGCCGTCGGGCTCGACGACCTGGGGCACCGCCTGGTGGGCGCGGTGGACGACGTGCAGCCGCCCACCACCGGTGCCAGGGTCGAGCAGGGCGAGCCGGCCGCATCGCTCTGGGCCGGTGGACGCAGAGTGAAGATCGTCTCTCCGGTGGACGGCGAGGTGATCGCCTACAACGCGGCGCCCGACCGGACCGCGCCCTACGCCGAGGGCTGGCTCTTCCGCGTGCGCCCGGCCGACTGGAAGCGCAGCCGCGCCCAGCTCCTCGAGGGCGCCGCCGCGCGCGGCTGGCTGGAGGAGCAGGGCCGGCGGCTCTCCGCTCGGCTCTCGCCCGCGACCGGCGCCGTGCTCCAGGACGGCGGCGCGCCCGTCGACGGGATCGCCCGCGAGATCGACCCCGACCGATGGGACGAGGTGGCCCGAGCCTTCTTCCGCACCGACGAATCCACGAGGACGACATGAACCGGATCCCGAGCCGCACCCTCCGCAACGCCGTCGTCGCCGCGCTGGCGGCCGCCTCCTGCACCGTCGCCCTCGCCGGCGGCCTCGACAAGCTGCCGGCCGACTTCACCTTCCCGCAGGGGGAGGGGAGCCCGGGCAAGGTCACCTTCCGCCACGGCAGCCACGTCGACCCGAAGAAGCCCGGCTGCGCGAGCTGCCACCCGAAGCTCTTCCGGACGCTCGAGAAGGGCGCCACCGCCGACGGGGCCCCGATCCGCCACGCGACCATGGAGAAGGGCGGCCAGTGCGGCGCCTGCCACGGAAAGGCGGCCTTCGGCTTCGACTCCTGCGACCTCTGCCACCAGTAGGCGGGGCGCGGGCGCGCACGTCCGGACGAAAAGCTTGCGCGCGGGACGGCCCTCCTGGGGACCGTCTCGCGCGCATCCTGCGTCCTGGGCCTTGTGGCCCAAGTGGCCCGGAAGAGTCCATGAATGAAATTGAATTTCCCCGGGAAATTCATGGATCTTCAACAAGGTTCCGCTGGCGCGCCCCGGAGTGATCTGCTACACGCGACGGGGCGACGACGCGGACTGTCCGTGGAGTCCGCGCTTCCTCCCACGAGACGAGGGGCCACCATGTCGAAGAGGTTCGTCCTGGCGCTGTACATGGCGATCGCGACCACGGTCGCGCGCGCCGAGATCCCGGCCGAGCAGGACTCCTGCCTGGGATGCCACGGCTCCGACCCGTCCATGACCATGGACCTCCCCGGGGGCGAGAAGCTCCCGCTCCACGTCGATCCGGCGGTCTTCGGGAAGTCGGTGCACGGCGACATGCTGCGCTGCACCGACTGCCACACCGACAAGGGCGACTACCCGCACGAGTCGAAGCCCTTCAAGACCCGCCGGGACGTCACCGTCGCCTACTACGAGCAGTGCAAGAAGTGCCACTTCTCGAACTACACGAAGACCCTCGACGGCGTTCACTTCCAGCTGGCGCAGAAGGGCAACCGGCAGGCCGCGCTCTGCGTCGACTGCCACGGGTCGCACGCCATCGGGCGGCCCGGCGAGCCGCGCACCCGGGTCTCCGACACCTGCTCCAACTGCCACCGCAAGGTCTTCGAGGTCTACGGCGGGAGCGTGCACGGCAAGGCCGTCACCCAGGGCAACGGCGACGTGCCGGTGTGCACCGACTGCCACCGCGCGCACGACGTGGCCGATCCCCGCGCCGGGGCGCTCTCGCTGCGCACCGCCGAGATCTGCGGCCGCTGCCACACCGACCCCAAGCTCATGAAGCGCTACGGGCTCTCCACCAACGTGGTGGACACCTACCTGTCCGACTTCCACGGCATGGCCGCCACGCTCCAGAAGGGCAAGAAGGGCAAGGGCGACCGGCTCGCCGCCGGCTGCACCGACTGCCACGGGGTCCACGACATCCAGAAGGCCGAGGACCCGCGCTCGTCGGTGATGCAGGCCAACCTGGTGAAGACCTGCGGCAAGTGCCACGCCGGCGCCACCGCCGACTTCCCCAAGGCCTGGATGTCGCACTACGAGCCCAGCCTGAAGAAGTCCCCGCTGGTCTGGAGCGTGCAGCTCTTCTACTACGTGCTCATCCCCTTCATCCTGGTGAGCCTGGTCCTCCAGATCGCGCTGCATCTCTGGCGCGTCGTGGTGAATCGATGAGCGGCGAAACGGCGGACGTCCGGGAGCCCGGAGCGAGGAGCGGCGTGATGATCCACGAGGCGGCGGAGTCCGAGACCACGTTCCTGGTGCGCTTCTCGGCGGCGCAGCGGGTCGAGCACTTCGTCACCATGATCGACTTCGTCGGCCTGGTGGCCACCGGCCTGCCGCAGAAGTTCTACACGGCGCGATGGGCCCAGTGGCTCATCAACGCGCTGGGCGGGATCGACGCGGTGCGCTGGATCCACCGCTTCTTCGGGGTGGTGCTCATCATCGCCGTGATCCTGCACGTGGCCACGGCGCTCCGCGCCGTGCTCTCGCGGCGGGTGGGCTTCGTCATGGCGGTGAACAAGCGCGACTTCACCGACGCGGTGCAGACGCTGCGCTACTACCTCGGCCTCGAGGACCACCCGGCCCCGTTCGACCGCTACGACTACAAGCAGAAGTGGGAGTACTGGAGCCTCATGATCGGCAACGTGATCATGATCCTCTCCGGCCTCACGCTCATGTACCCCGCGGTGGTGGCCCGCTTCGGCCCCGGCGAGATCATCCCGGCGGCCAAGGTGGCCCATTCCAACGAGGGGCTCATGGCCTTCCTGGTCATCACCATCTGGCACGTGTTCAACGCGCACCTGCACCCCGACGTCTTCCCGTTCGACGCCTCCATCTTCACGGGCAAGATCAGCCGCGAGCGCATGGAGCACGAGCACTCGCTCGAGCTGGCCCGCATCGAGGGGCGCGAGCCGGGCGGCCACGGGCACGGGCACCGGTGACGCGGATCCGGGGAGCGCCGGGCCCGGCCTGATGGGTCCCCGCTGGGCCGACTTCGCCGGCCAGGCGATCTTCCACACGCTGGTGGCGGCGCTGGTCGTCGAGGCGCTCGTCCGCCTCTGGCGCATCCGCCAGCCCGAGCAGCGCACCGGCTTCCGCCTGCTCGCCCTGGGCTGGCCGCTGCTCGTGGTCCCCGCGCTCTTCCTGCTCTTCCCCGGCCGCGAGGGGGAGTCGTTCCGCGACGCGCGTGCCCTCTTCGCCGGGCGCCACTGGGACGACCTGGCCTTCCTGGGGATCGGGCTCTACTCGTGGTGGATGGCGGCCATGGCCGCGGCGGGGCTGGCGCTGTTCCTGCTCGACCTCGTGCCCTGGCTGCGGGCCCGGAACGCGCAGTCGCCCCCCTGGATGGCCGGTGCGGCCGAGGCCCGCGGCGCCGAGGAGGCGCTCCGCCGCGCCGCCGCGGCGCTGGGCATGCCCGCCCCGCCGCTCGCCTGGGTCTCGGACGGGCCCCCGGTGCTCTTCTGCACCGGCACCCGGCAGCCGACGGTGGTCATCTCGCGGGCGGCCGTCGACCTGCTCGACGCGGACGAGCTGCGCGGGGCACTGGCCCACGAGCTCGCCCACCTGGAGCGCCGGGACCCGACGCTCTCCTGGGCCCTCATGGGCGCGCGGGCGCTCCTGTGGTTCAACCCCGCGGTCCAGGTGCTGGTGCGGGCCATCGCCCGCGACGCCGAACGGATCGCCGACGAGCGGGCGGGGGAGGCCTGCGGGGACCGGCTGGCGCTCGCCAGCGGCCTGCTCAAGCTCTTCCGCGCCACCGAGGGGCGTGCCCCGGCGCGCCGGGCCGGGGCCCATCCCCTCTCGGCCGCGGTGGCCGAGCCCATCGCCCGGGCGCGCGCCCACGACATCGAGCTGCGCTGCCGCGCGCTCATCGCCCCGGCTCCGGCGCCGGTGCCGCTCGGCCGCACGCGGTTCGTGGCCGCCGCCACCGGTCTCGGAATCCTGCTCTTCTTCGTGGTATGACCGCCGCCACGGGCGCGGTGATGGCGAGCAGCGTGAGCGAGGGCGCGCGTGCGCTGTGGACGCTGGCCCTGGTGCTGGCCGGCGCCGCCGTCTCCCTGGCCGTCCTCGACACCGTGCCCACCTGGCTGCACGGCCAGCCGCGGGGGGTGCGCCGCGCCGCCACCATCGAGGAGGTCGAGCGCCGGCTGGGGGCGCGCGTCCAGGTGCCCTCCTACTTCCCGGACTCGCTGCGCTGGCCCCCGGCGGAGGTCCGGTTCACCCGCGACGACGGTGGCGCGGTGGCGCTGCTCTTCCTGGGCACGGACGGCACCCCGGCGCTGCGGCTCCACCAGACGGTGGCCGGCACCGGCCCCATCCCGCCCGGCCTGCACGGCCGGCTCGCGGTGATCCAGCAGCAGAGCGCGCCGCTCGGCGAGGACGCGGTGCTCTCGCGGGTGGTCGCCGAGGACGGGACGCTCTGGAGCCAGCTCGAGTGGACCCGGGCCGGGCGGCGGTTCCTGCTGCGAGGGCGCGGCTCGCTGGAGGATCTCCTGCGCATGGCCCGCAGCATCCACGGAGGCTCCCGGTGACCCGCCGCTCCCTCCGCGACCGGCTTCGCGGCTCCCTGCAGACCCGCGTCTACATGCTGCTCGCGGTCAGCTCGGTCATCCCGGTGGGGCTGCTCTCCTGGGCCTTCGGTGCGCGCGTGTCCCGTCTCGACCAGCAGCTGGTGGCCGCCCGGGAGTGGTCGGCCCGGACGGTGGCCGGACAGGTGGAGGAGGAGCTCAACCAGGGCTTCGAGGTCCTGCAGCGGGCGGCCACGGCCTCGCACGTGAACCTGGAGGACCTCGATCCGGCCCCGGAACGGACGGCGCTGCGCGATCCGCGGGTGAGCATCCAGTTCCCGGGCGGCGCCTTCTTCCTCGACGAGGCCGGCGCGGTCATCGCCGAGGAGCCCGACCGCGGCTCCCGCTCGATCGCCCCGGGCCCCTCGGTGGAGGAGGTGGGCCGGGCCGTGCGGACCGGGCGCCCGGTGGTGACGCCCTTCGTGCCGGGCGTCACCGGCGAGCACGTGTACCAGCTCGTGCCGGTCCGCGACTGGGAGGGACGCATCACCGGAGTCGTCGGCGGCGTGGTGGACACCGGACAGCACCACCTGCAGGCCATGCTCCGGTACATCCGGCAGGGATCGGAGGGCGCGGCGGAGATCGTCGACCGGTCCGGGCGCGTGGTGGCCGGGACCGAGCCGGGCCGCCCGGCCGTCACCACCGCCTGCTCCGGCGTGCGCGCGCTGGTCGCGGAGGGCAGCGGCACCTCCCGGCGCTGCGGCGACTGCCACGCCGGGCGCTCGCAGGACGCGCGGGGGCGGGCGGTGGTGACGCTGGCGGCCGTGGCCAACGCGCCCTGGGTGATCGTGGCCCGGGTTCCCTCCTCCGAGGTGCTGGGCGGCGCCTTTCCGGCCTGGCTGCTCGGCATGATCGCCGTGGCGCTCTCGGCCGGGGCCATGCTGGCCTGGGGGGCGGCGCGAAGCGTGGCGAAGCCGGTCGCGGCCCTCACCCGGTCCGCCGAGCAGCTCGCGGCGGGCGATCTCTCGAAGCCCATTCCCGCCATGGGCGAGGACGAGGTCGGACGGCTGGCGCTCGCGCTCGAGCGCATGCGCCGCTCGCTCGCCGACCTGCTCGGCGCGGTGGAGGCGGCCAACGCGCGGCTGGAGGATCGCGTCGTCGAGCGGACCGCCCAGCTCGGCCAGGCGAACGCGCAGCTGCGGGAGCGGGAGGACGCCCTGGCGCGCCTCTACGAGAAGGTGGTGTCGGCCCAGGAGGACGAGCGGAAGCGCATCGCCCGGGAGCTCCACGACGACACCAGCCAGAGCCTGGCGGCGCTCGTCATGGCGCTCGACGGGGCGCTCGCCGCGATGCGCGCCGGGCTCACCCCGCGGCTGGAGGAGGCCCGGGCGCTCGCCGTGCGCACCATCGAGGAGGTCCACCGGATGATCCTCGACCTGCGCCCGTCCGTCCTCGACGACCTGGGGCTCCAGTCGGCCATCCGGTGGTACGCCGAGCGGCAGCTGACCGGGCGCGGCGTCTCGGTGCGCTGCGAGTTCGACGCGCCCGACCGGCGCTTCCCGGCCGCCTTCGAGACCGCGCTCTTCCGGGTGTGCCAGGAGGCGATGAGCAACATCGCGCGACACGCGCAGGCCGAGACGGTGCTCGTCCAGCTCGCGGAGGGCGAGGGTGTGATCCGGATCGAGATCGAGGATGATGGCCGCGGGTTCGACCCGGGGAAGGTCTCGCACGCGGAGCGGCGCCACTTCGGGCTCATGGGCATCGAGGAGCGGGTGGAGATCCTGGGCGGCAAGGTGGCCATCGACTCGGCGCCGGGGCAGGGGACGCGGATCCGCCTCGAGGTCCCGCTGCCGAGGGAGGGGTAGGGATGTCGAAGATCCGGGTGTTGCTCGCCGACGACCACGCCATCCTCCGGGAGGGGGTCCGCGCGCTGCTCTCGCTCTGCGAGGACATCGAGGTGGTGGGCGAGGCGGTGGACGGCCGGGGCGCCATCGAGGCCACCCGGAAGCTCGATCCCGACGTGGTGCTCATGGACATCGCCATGCCCGGCCTGGGCGGGCTGGAGGCGACGCTCGAGATCAAGAAGGCCGGCCTGCGGGCCCGCATCCTCGTCCTCTCCCAGTACGAGGACCGGGAGTACGTGCGCCGCCTCCTCAAGGCCGGCGTTTCGGGCTACCTCCTCAAGAAGTCGGCCGGGGCCGAGCTTCCGGGCGCCATCCGCGCGGTGCACCGGGGCGGGCTGGTCCTCGACCCGGAGGTGGCGCGGACCGCCATGGAGGACGCCGGACCCTCCACGCCGGGCGAGGCCGATCCCTACGACGCGCTCACCGACCGGGAGAAGCAGGTGCTGAAGCTCGTCGCCGAGGGGCTCGCCAACAAGGAGGTCGCGGACGTCCTCGGCATCAGCGTCAAGACCGCCATGTCCCACCGCGAGAAGGTCATGGAGAAGCTCGGGCTCCACAACCGCACCGAGCTGGTTCGCTTCGCGCTGCGCCGCGGCGTCATCCGCGTCGATCCCTGAGGGGACGCGCCGCTGCGCGAAATCCCCCCGTTTCGTCCCATGTCATGGGCGCATTGACCCACGGGTCGGCCCGCGGAGCGGCCGCATGCGCGCGGAATGAGGCAACTTCACGAGCCCTTCGCACGGCCCGTTCCTTGCTCTTTCCTCATCCGGAGGCCCTGGTCGGTCCGGGAGGGTATCGACGAGGGCGGGGCGGGGGAGAGCGTGCGGGTATTCTTCACGAGCGCGCCGGAGCCAGGCGCGGTGGTCGATCCCACCGAGGCCTGGCTTCCCCTTTCCCTGGCCCATCTCGCCGGGGTGACGCGGGCGGCCGGCCACGCCTGCGAGGTCGTGGACGCGCTCGGGCTCGGACTGGGCGTCGACGAGGTCGAGGCGCTCGTCCGGCGGAGCGGGCCCGACGTCGTCTGCGTCACCGCCGCGACCCCCGGGTTCCCCGCGGCGCTGGAGCTCTGCGGCCGGGTGCGCGCATCGGGCCGGACCACGGTCGTCGGCGGGGTCCACGCGTCCTTCATGTATCCGGAGTTCCTCCCGGCGGGTAGGGTGGACTTCGCCGTGGTCGGGGAGGGCGAGGAGACGCTGCCGGAGCTCCTGCGCTGCCTCACCGAGGGCGGAGACCCGTCCCGGGTCGCCGGGATCGCCTTCGCGCTCGGCGGGCGCGTCGTCCGCACCGCGCCGCGCCCGCGCCTGGCGGCGCTCGATCCCGTGCCCAAGGCCTGGGACCTGCTCCCCGCGGAGCGGTACCGGTGGGCCGGGCGCCCCGGCGCGCGCATGGGCGCCGTCGCCACCTCGCGTGGCTGCCCGCGCCGCTGCGCGTCCTGCTGCCACTCGGCCCCGTTCGAGGGGGGCTGGCGGGCGCGGTCGGTCGACGCGGTCGCCTACGAGCTCACGCTCCTCCGCCAGGAGCACGACGTCGACGTGGTCGCCTTCTACGACCCGGCGCCCACCGCCGACCCGCGCCGGTTCGCCGACCTGGTCGACCGGCTCGTCGAGCTCGACCTGGGGCTCGAGATCGTCCTGTGGAGCAGCGCCGCCGACCTGCTGCGCGACGAGGAATCGCTCCCGCGCTGGCGCCAGGCGGGGATCGTCCACGTCGGCATCTGCCGCGATCCCGCCGAGGATCGGATGGCGGAGCCGGCGGCGTCGCGGACGGCGGAGGAGGGCAGCCGCGCCGTGCGGGCCCTGCGCGGCGCGGGCATCGCCAGCGAGGCGAGCTTCTGGATCGGGTTCCCGGACGAGATGCCGGGGACGGTCGAGGCGACCTTCGCGCGGGCGCGGGCCTGGGACCCCGACCTCGCCCGCTTCCCGCTGCTCACGCCCCTGCCGTACACGCCCGCCTGGAGGGCCTACGGGGCGCACGTGGTCACCCGCGACTACCGCCGCTACAACGGCCGGGAACCGGTGGTGAAGCCGGCGGCCATGGAGCTCGACGAGGTCGCGGGCGCGGCCGAGACCTGCCGGCGGCGCTGGCTCGCGGGTCGTCCCCCCACGCCCGGTGCCGGTCGAAGGGCCGGACCGTGGCTCGTCCATTCCACGGGCCGGTCGCGGCCCCTCGATCCCGCGGCGGACGGGGACGAGGAGCGCCCTCCCGAGGCCTGCGGGCCGGTCGCGACGCCCGGCAAGGGCGTCCCGGACAGCCCGCACCGCGCCTGAATCGGCTTCCGCATCCCTTTCGCGGGGGAGCCGACCCGGGTGAGCATCGCGCAAGGCCTGCGCCCATCCGGTAGCGTAACCAGCTGGAATCACGTTGCCTTCGGGCGGCACGGGGGTTGCTCTCCGGGTTGACCCGGAGGGGTCGATGCTGGTCGCCATCGGAGTCGACAGGAGCCGGGCCTCGGTCGCGTCCCGGGAACGGCTTGCCGCCGGGGGGGAGGACCTCGCCGCCATCGTCCGGTCGTACGGGGCGCTCGACGGCGTGGACGAGGTGTTCGTCCTCTCCACCTGCTACCGGGTGGAGGTCTACGCGGCCTCCTCCTGCCCGTCGGCAGCGGCCTCGAGCCTGGCCGACGCGCTCCGCCGGCGCGCCGGCGACGCCGACCTCCCCATGTTCGACCTGCGCGGGCCGGAGGCCTTCCGGCACCTGGCCCGCGTCGCCGCCAGCCTCGAGTCGGGGGTCATCGGCGAGCCCCAGGTGCTGGGCCAGGTGAAGGAGGCCTTCGGCCGCTCCACCGACGCGGGGACCGTGGGCAAGGAGCTCCAGTCGGTCATCTCCCGGGTGCTCCAGGTCGCCAAGCGGGTCCGCACCGAGACCGCCATCGGCCGCGCCGGGATCTCCTGGGGCCACGCCTCCGCCGACCTCGCCGAGAAGGTGCTCGGCCCGCTCGACGGGCGGCGCGCCCTGGTGGTGGGCGCGGGCGAGATGGCCCGGCTCTCGGCGCAGCACCTCCACGAGCAGGGGATGCGGGTGACCGTGGTGAACCGCACGCTCGCCAACGCCGAGACCCTGGCGCGCGAGGTCCGCGGCGAGGCGCGGCCGGCCGATGCGCTCCGCGAGGAGCTGCTCCAGGCCGACGTGGTGGTCGTGGCGGCGCCGGTGGCGACGGACGCGCTCGACCCCCGCGGCGCCCCGGCGCTCATGAAGGCGCGGCGGCACCGCCGGCTGCTCCTCCTCGACCTCGCCGTGCCGCGCGTCGTGCCCGCGGCGCTGGGCGACGCCGACGGCATCTACGTCTGCGACGTCGACGACCTCGCGCGCATCCAGCGCCAGGCCCAGGAGGCCCGTGCCGGGGCCATCCGCGACGCGGAGCGCATCGTCGACGCCGAGGTCGAGCGATTCGCCCGGGAGCTGGCCGAGCGCAGGGCCGCGCCCCTCATCGCGGCCGTTCGGACCCGCGCCTCGGCGATCGCGCGCGAGGAGGTCGAGCGGACGGTGCGCCGGCTCGGAGGGGATCCCGAGCTCGAGCGGAGGCTCGACGCCCTCGCCGGCGCCATCGTCTCGAAGCTCCTCCACCAGCCCAGCGTCCGGCTGCGGCTGGCCGGCCAGGACGCCGAGTCGGGCGACCAGCTCATGGCGGCGGCCGCCCGGATCTTCGACGTCGGAGTGGGTGCGGAGCCGGCCCCCCGCGCGTAGCACCGGGGCATCCCTCCGTCCCGGGCTCCCACGGCAAACGTTGCGCGGGAGCCCCGCCGCGGCGCAGAACGCGCGACGAATCCGTCCTCCCCGTCCAGGACGCCGGGTGAATCCCCGGCGACCTGGGGAAAATCCCCCAACCTGTCGCGCATTTGAAATCACCTGGGTGAAATGGCGCGGTCCTTGCGAACGGAAGCCGCGGACGAACGGCGTCCGTGACCATGGAACCACTCCGAAAGCTCTGGATGCGCCTCGACCGGAGCGTCCGGGCGCGCATCATCCTGCCCACCGCGGTGCTCTTCGCCGCCGTCCTCGGCACCATGGTCTACGTCGCCGTCCGGGCCTACGGGGCGGACATCGAGAAGGTGCAGCGCGAGCGGGCGGAGATCTTCGCCGCCAACGTCGCATCCGGCGTCACGCAGACCATGATGGAGGGGCAGCCGAACCAGGTCCCCGACCTGCTCGAGCTGGCCCGCAGCCACCGCGCCGACCTGGACTCCATCAGCCTGCTCCGCCCCGACGGCGAGGTCGCCTACTCCACCGACCGCAGGCTCATCGGGAGCAACCCGTGGGGCGGAATGCAGTCGTTCTCCCAGCCGAAGGTGGTCTCCGAGCCGGGCGGGAACAAGACGCAGTACGCCGTGGTGCGCCCCATCGCCAACCTCGAGAAGTGCGCGTCGTGCCACGGCCGCGAGTCGCGGGTCAACGGCTGGGTCGACCTCCGCTTCACGCGGGCCCCGGCGGTCGCCGCGCAGGGCGAGCTGGCGAGGACGCTCGCGGTCAGCACCGGGGTGGCCCTGCTCATCCTCCTCTCCATCGCCTGGTGGCTCATCGGCCGGGAGGCCGTGGCGCCGCTCCAGCGGCTCGTCGCGACCATGGCGAAGGCCGAGTCGGGCGACCTGACCGTCCGGGCCGACGAGGGACGTCCCGACGAGCTCGGCACGGCCGCCCGGGGATTCGACGCCACGCTGGCCGCGCTGCGGCGCAGCCAGGCCGAGCTGGAGGCCTTCTACCGGGAGCGGATGGTGCGGGCCGACCGGTTCGCCACCGTGGGCGAGATGGCCACCGGGCTGGCCCACGAGATCAAGAACCCGCTCGCCGGCCTCTCCGGGGCGCTCGAGCTGCTCGCCGAGGACCTCTCCGGGAACCCGCGCCAGGCGGACGTCGTGGGCGAGATGCGCCACCAGGTGGCCCGCCTCACGCACACCATGGAGAGCCTGCTCTCCTTCGCCCGCCCTCCCAAGGCCCGCCTGCGGGACACCGACCTGAACGCCACGCTCGAGAAGGTGCTCTTCCTCGTCCGCCAGCAGCGCCGGCTGGCCACCGTGCACGTCGAGACGGAGCTGGGGAGCGTGCCGCACGTCCTCGCCGACCCGAGCCAGCTCGAGCAGGTCTTCCTGAACGTCTGCCTCAACGCGTGCCAGGCCATGGGTGCCGGCGGCGGACGGCTCACGGTCCGGTCCCGCGTCACCGAGGGGAGGGTGAGCGTGGACGTCGAGGACACCGGTCCCGGCATCCCCGAGCACGTCCGCCCCAACCTCTTCAAGCCCTTCTTCACCACCAAGCGCGAGGGCAACGGCCTGGGGCTCGCCATCTCGGCCCGCATCGTGGCCGAGCACGGCGGGAACATCGGCTACCGCTGCCCGCCCGGGGGCGGGACGGTCTTCACCGTGACCCTGCAGCCGGCGAGGACCGCACCCGAGAGGCCCGTGGAGATGACCGCATGACCAACTCGCCCGCCCGCATCCTGGTCGTCGACGACGAGAAGCTCATCCGCTGGTCGGTGGGCGAGCGCCTGCAGCGCGGGGGGTACGAGGTGCTCTCCGCCGAGTCGGGCGAGGAGGCGCTCGAGGTCGTGGCCGCGCAGGCCCCCGACCTGATCCTGCTCGACGTCCGCCTGCCCGGCATCGACGGCCTGGCCACGCTCCGGCGGGCGCTGGCCCAGGCGCCCGAGGTGGCGGTCCTCATGATGTCGGCGCACAGCACGGTGGACATCGCGGTGGAGGCCATGAAGCACGGCGCCATCGACTTCCTGGTGAAGCCCTTCCCGTTCCAGGCGCTCGACGCCGCGGTGGAGCGGGCGCTCACCGCGGCCCGCACCCGACGCCAGATCCAGGTGCTCACCCAGGAGCGGCGCGGAGGGGCCGAGGCCCTGGCCGCGCTGGTCGGGCGATCGGCGGCCATGGAGCAGGTCCGGGCCATGGTCTCCCGGCTCTCGGGAAGCGACAGCACCACCGTGCTCGTGGAGGGGGAGAGCGGCGCCGGCAAGGAGGTGGTGGCGCGCGCGGTCCACTTCTCGAGCGGCCGCGCCGAGCGCCCCTTCCTGCAGGTGAACTGCGCCGCGCTGCCCGAGCACCTGCTGGAGAGCGAGCTCTTCGGCCACGAGCGCGGGGCCTTCACCGACGCGCACACCCAGAAGCGCGGGCTGTTCGAGAGCGCCGAGGGCGGCACCGTCATGCTCGACGAGATCGGCGACCTGCACCCCGGCGGGCAGGCCAAGCTGCTCCGGCTCCTCGAGAACAAGACCTTCCGGCGGGTGGGCGGCGTCACCGAGCTGCGCGCCGACGTGCGGGTGCTGGCCGCCACCAACGTCAACCTCGAGGAGCGGGTCTCGGAGGGGCGATTCCGCGCCGACCTCTTCTTCCGGCTCAACGTGGTGCGCATCGTCATGCCGGCGCTGCGCGAGCACCCCGAGGACGTGCCCACCCTGTGCGCCCACTTCATCGCCCGGTTCAACCAGGAGATGAAGCGGCAGGTGCGCGGCGTGAGCGCCACGGCGCTCGAGATCCTCCAGGCCTACCGCTGGCCGGGCAACGTGCGCGAGCTGCGCAACGTGGTCGAGCGGGCCTTCATCCTCCACGCCGGCGCGGAGGAGCTCCGGCCGGAGCACCTGCCGCCCGAGCTCCGGGGCGCCGCGGCGACCGCGGTGCGCCGGGCGGACAAGCCGGCCAGCGTCACCCCGGACGGGCTCGTCCTCGAGGACGTGGAGCGCAAGCTCATCCAGGAGGCGCTGGAGCGGGCCAGCGGCAACCAGTCGCGCGCGGCGCGCCTGCTCGGCATCAGCCGCGACACGCTGCGGTACCGCCTGAAGAAGCACAACATGGGCTGAGCGTCCGCGGCGGGGACGCCGGGCGCCTCAGGCCTCGGCGAGATCCGCCAGGGCGGCGCGCAGCTTGCCGCGCGCGCGGATCTCGAGCTGCCGGGCCCGCTCCCGCGAGAAGCCGAGCTGGGACCCGAGCTCCTGGAGCGAGGCCGGGTCCTCGGCCATGAAGCGCTGCTCCACGATGGCGCGTTCCCGGGCGTCGAGGAGGGAGAGCGCCTCGGTCACCCCGCGCCGGATGCGATCGGACTCGCGGGCGCGGGAGACCTGCTCGTCGGGCAGGTCGTCCCCGTCGGGGAACTGGTCGATCCGGGCGCCGCCTCCCTCGAAGGCCGGGGCGTCGAGCGACTGGTCGCGCTGCTCCATGCGGCGGGAGGTCTCGCGCACCTCCTCGGGACGGACCCGCAGCCTGCGGGCCACGCGGTCGTCGAGGTCGTCGCCGCGCAGGTCGGCGCGAGAGAGCTCGCGCCGGGTCCGCGCGAGCGAGAAGAAGAGGCGGCGCTGGGACTGGGTGGTCCCGATCTTCACCAACGACCAGGACTGGAGCACGTACTCCTGGATGTAGGCCCGGATCCACCAGGCGGCGTAGGTCACGAGCCGGATCCCCTGCTCGGGGTCGAACTTCTTCACCGCGCGCAGGAGGCCGAGGTTCCCCTCCTGGATGAGGTCCGCGATGCGCAGCCCGTAGCCCCGGTACCCGGCGGCCACCTTCACCACGAAGCGCAGGTTGGCGGTGACGAGGGCGTGTGCGGCCCGCGCGTCGCCGGTGCCGCGGTAGCGCCGGGCGAGGTCCCGCTCCTCCTCGGCGGTGAGGAGCGGGTGACGCCCCACGTCGTCCAGGTAGGTGGCGAGGACCTCGCGCATGCCGGTGATCCGTAGCAACCCCGGTGCCACCGGAATCGCGCGCAGAAAGGCCTGGGCATCGGGGCACCTACCCGGCCTGGGGGACACGCCTTGGGGCATGGGTTCTTACCTTTTTACCGACCAGGCCCTCCGGAAGTCCCCATCTGGGGCAAGTACCCCACCAGACCACCTGCACGTGGGATGCAGGGTATCTGACCCATCTGGGTCGACTTGACCCCTTGCGCTCGCGCCTCCGGGACCGCATCGTGGACAGAGCACATCGGCATATGAGCGACCTGCGTCCGACCACCCCCACCGCCGAGTCCCGCGCCGAGCCAGAAGAGAAGGCGAGCCAGCTCGCCTTCGTGGCGCACGAGATCCGAAACCCGCTCTCCACCGCCCTCTGGAGCGTGGAGCTCCTCGCGCGCATGACGGCGGAGGAGCGCGGCGGCCCGCGCGGCGAGAAGCTCTCCCGCATGTCGCTGCGGGCGCTCACGCGGCTCCGGCGCCTGGTGGAGGATCACCTGCTGGCCGCGCGACTCGACGTGGGAGGCATCCCCGTCGATCCCGAGGAGATCCCGGCACGGGAGATGTTCCCGGGCGCCACCGCCATCGGGGCCTCGTCGCTCGAGCTCGAGTTGGAGTCGGGGCTCTCCGTGGTGGCCGACCCGGCGCTCGCCCGCCGCGTGGTCGAGGCGGTGCTGCTCGCCGCGGCCCGCGGTGGCGTCGATGTCCGGGTCACCGGCGCGCGGCGCGGCGCGGTGGCCCGCTTCCACGTCGAGGGAGCGCCCGCCACCCCCGAGGATCTCGCCGACCCGCGACGGGGGGATCCGGGCGACACCCGCGGCGCGGCGCTCGCCCTGCCGGTGGCGCGGCGTGCATGCCAGCTCCTCGGCGGAAGCATCCGGGCGGCCAGCGGGGCGTGGGTGCTCGAGCTGCCGGCCCCGGAGACGCCCCGCCGCCAGGCGTGACGCCGGCCCGGCCCCGGCCGGGATCCGCGCGCCGGGAGGCGCCGCGGGCCGGACTCCGGGTGGGGCCCGGCGCTTGACAGGGGGCACCCCCTCCGCTACAAGTCCGCGCTCTCCAATCCGTTTTCTGCACGTCCTCCCCGGCCGGTCGTCGCGGGGCGGACCAATGCGAGGTCGAACATGGCTACTGGTCTCCTGGGTCGCAAGGTCGGCATGACCCACGTCTTCAACGCCGACGGCGACTGCATCCCCGTCACCGTCCTGCAGATGGGCCCCTGCACCGTCATCCGCCGCAAGACGGCGGCCAAGGACGGCTACGACGCCGTCGTGCTGGGCTTCGTCGAGATCGACGAGAAGCAGGAGAAGCGACTCACCAAGGCCGAGGTCGGCGTCTTCAAGAAGGCCGGCACCGCGGTGTTCCGCCACCTGAAGGAGGTGCGCCCCCGCGACCCGAAGGCGCTCGGGGAGCTCAAGACCGGCGACGTGGTCAAGGTCGACCAGGTCTTCAAGGTCGACCAGCGCGTGGACGTGACCGGCCTCACCAAGGGACGCGGGTTCGCCGGCGTCTTCAAGCGCTGGGGCATGAAGGGCGCCGCGCGCGACTCCTCCACGGCGCACGAGCACCACCGGCACCCGGGCGCCATCGGCCAGCGCAAGACGCCCGGCAAGGTGTGGAAGGGCAAGCACCTCCCCGGCCACTACGGCGTCGAGACCGTCACCACCCAGAACCTGACGGTGGCCGGCATCGAGGCCGAGGGGAACCTCCTCCTCGTGAAGGGAGCCGTCCCGGGGCACGCCGACGCGATCATCTACGTCGACACGGCCGCGAAGGGCCAGCCGCGCCCGAAGGTCAAGCAGGAGGTCCGCGTCCGGGCCAAGGCGAAGGTCTAGCTGCGGCGCCTTCAGGCGCCGCAAGAGCGGGTCCAAGGACCCGTTCCGAAAACACGAAGGGCCGGCGATCCAAGCGCCGGCCCTTTTCGTGTTCAGTTCCGATGCTCGGAACGATTCCGTCCGTGGTTCTTGCGCCGGCTGAAGCCGGCGCAGCGAAGCCGGCGCACTACTCCGGCGGCGCGTTCGCGTCGCCCCGCTTCCGGTCCCGCTCCAGCCGGTACCGTGCGTTCGGGTCGAGCGCCTTCTTCCGCAGCCGGATGGACTGGGGGGTCACCTCGACCAGTTCGTCCTCGGCGATCCACTCGAGCGACTTCTCGAGGTTCATGTCCCGGGGTGGGGTGAGGATGATGTTCTCGTCGCGGCCGGCCGCGCGGATGTTGGTGAGCTTCTTCTCGCGGCAGATGTTGTACTCGATGTCGTTGTCGTGGGAGTGCTCGCCCACGATCATGCCGTTGTAGACCTTGTCGCCGGGCTTCACGAAGAGCTTGCCGCGCTCCTGGCCGTAGAAACACGCATAGGCCACCGCCTCGCCCTCGCGGTCGGCGACGATGGCGCCGGCCTGCCGCTTGTCGATGCGACCCTGCCAGGGCTCGTACCCGTCGAACTGCGACGAGAGGATGCCCTCGCCGCGGGTGAGGGTGAGGAACTCGGATCGGAAGCCGATGAGGCCGCGCGCCGGGACGCGGAACTGCAGGCGGGTGCGACCCGAGCCGAGCGGCTGCATGTCGACCATGCGTCCCTTGCGGGGACCGAGCGCGCTCGTCACGGCGCCGACGCCGTCGGCGGGGAGGTCGCAGACGAGCAGCTCCATGGGCTCGTGGACCTCGCCGGCGATGGTCTTCAGCACCGGCTCGGGGTTGGACACGGTGAGCTCGAAGCCCTCCCGCCGCATGTTCTCGACGATGACGGCGAGCTGGAGCTCGCCACGCCCCACCACCTTGAAGGCGTCGGGGGTCTCCGTGTCCTCCACGCGGATGGAGACGTTCCGGTAGGCCTCCCGGTGGAGCCGCTCGCGGATGTTCCGGCTGGTGACGTACTTCCCCTCGCGCCCGGCGAAGGGGCCGTCGTTCACCCGGAAGACCATCGACATGGTGGGCTCCTCCACGCTGATGCGGGGGAGCGCCACCGGCGCGGACGGGTCGCAGAGGGTGTCTCCGATGCTGATCTCGTCGGCGCCGGCGATGCAGACGATCTCGCCCGGGCCGGCGTCCTTCACCTCGACGCGCTTCAGGCCGTCGTAGACGTAGAGCCGGACGATCTTGGCGGGGACGACGCGCCCCTCCTCGCGGAGGACGGAGATGGTCGCGCCCTCCCGCGCCACGCCGGAGGCCACCCGGCCGATGGCGAGACGCCCGACGTAGTCGTCGTAGTCGAGGTTGTCGACGAGCATCTGCAGCGTCGGGTGCTCCTCCTCGGGCGGCGCCGGGATGTGGGTGAGGATGGCGTCGAAGAGCGGCTTCAGCGTGTCCGACTCGAAGGCGCCGGCGACGGTGTGCGCGGCGCGACCCTCCCGGGCGATGGTGTAGATGACCGGGAAGTCGATCTGGTGCTCGTTGGCGCCCAGGTCGATGTACAGCGAGTAGACCAGGTCGAGGACCTCCTTGGCCCGCGCGTCCTGGCGGTCGACCTTGTTGATGACGAGCACCGACGGCAGCCCGAGCGCGAGCGCCTTGGAGAGCACGAAGCGGGTCTGGGGAAGGGGACCCTCCGCCGCGTCGACGAGGAGGAGGACGCCGTCCACGAGCCGCAGCGCCCGCTCCACCTCGCCGCCGAAGTCGGCGTGACCGGGCGTGTCGACGATGTTGATCTTGACGCCGTTCCAGGTCACCGCGGTGTTCTTGGCGAGGATGGTGATGCCCTTCTCCCGCTCCAGGTCGTTCGAGTCCATCACCCGCTCGACCAGCGTCTCGTTGGTGCGGAAGATGCCCGCCTGGCGGAGCATGAAGTCGACGAGCGTGGTCTTGCCGTGGTCGACGTGGGCAACGATGGCCACGTTGCGGATGCGGTCTCGGGCGATCATGGGTGGGGGGGAAGCGGGCGGTTTCATATACGCGCCGCGTCGAACCGGCAAGGGGAAACGCCCCCGGGAGGGGCTCGGGAGGTCGCGTGACGGAGCGCGTGGAGGGACTGCATCACGCCGCGGTGGCCTGCGTGGACCTGGGTCGCTGCGAGGCGTTCTACCGGGACGTGCTCGGGCTCGCGGTGCTGCGGCGCTGGCCCGCGGCCGGGGGGCAGGGCGACCGGAGCGTGTGGCTCTCGACCGGCGCCGGCTTCCTGGCCCTCGAGCGGGCCGACCACCCGGTGGAGGAGGGTCCCTTCGAGCACGTCCCGGCCGGGTGGCACGTGGTGGCCCTCGCCATCCGGAGGGCCGACCGGGGGGCATGGGAGCGGCGACTCGCGGGGGCGGGCGTCCGGCTCGCCCGGCGAACGCCGTTCTCGCTCTTCTTCCGGGACCCGGAGGGGAACCGCGTCGCGCTGTCGCACTGGCCGGAGGAGGCGTGATCTTCGATCGCCGCCGGTTTCGCCGGGACAACTACCTGTACCTGCTCGCGGAGGGGGAGGACGCCGCGCTCGTCGACCCGGCCGATCCCGATCGGGCGCTCGACCTGGCGCGGGAGCACGCCGTTCACCCGCGGTGGATCCTGCACACGCACGGCCACGCCGACCATTCCGGGGGGAGCGCGCGGCTCCGGGAGGAGCTCCGCGCGGAGGTGATCGGCCACGGCGCGGACGCGGCCTGGTTCGCCCCGGACCGGGACCTCGCCGGCCAGGCCGAGCTCGCCCTGGGCGCGCTCCGCATCCGGGTCCACCCCGCGCCCGGGCACACGCCCGGCTCGGTGCTGCTGGAGTGGCGCGGCCGCCTCCTCTCCGGGGACACGCTGTTCTGGTCCGGGTGCGGGAACTGCCGTCACGGGGGGAACCCGGAGCGGCTGGCGGCCACCTTCCGTGAGGTCTTCCCCGCGCTCGATCCGCGGTTGGAGGTCCACCCGGGCCACGACTACGCCGAGCCGAACCTGGCCTTCGTCCTGGCGCGGGAACCGGGGAACCGCGCGGCGGCGGGGCGGCTGGCGGCCGTCCGGGCCTCGCGATCGGCCGGGCTCGAGCCGGAGGCGACGGAGCTGGGCGAGGAGCGGCTCCTGAACCCGTTCCTCCGGACGCCGGACGATCGCGCCTTCGTGGACCTGCGGGGGCTGCGCGACCGGTCGTGATGCCCGGGGGCGGCCGGGCCTGCTAATCTCCGGTCACCGGAGGTGCCGTCGGTGCCCGGCTGGCTCACAGTCCCGAACCTTCTCACCGCGACGCGCATCGTGCTCGCGCCGATCTTCCTCTGGCGCTACGTCGTCGGGGACGAGGACGGCGCGCTCATCGCCTTCGCCACGGCCGCGGTCACCGACGGGCTCGACGGGCTGACCGCACGGCTGCTCGCGCAGCAGACCCGCCTGGGCGCCTTCCTCGACGCGGCGGCGGACAAGTTCCTGGTCGCCTGCGCGCTCATCGCGCTCGCCGTTCGCGGGCAGGTCCCGTGGTGGCTCACCGGCATCGTCGTGGGGCGGGACGCGCTGCTCGCCGCCGGCTCGATCTTCCTGGCCGTCCAGCGGGCGCCCATCCCGGTGCGGCCCACCCGGGTCGGCAAGTACGCGATGGCGCTCGTGGCGCTCCTCGTGGTGGTGGTGCTGGTGGCCGACTACCACGACACGCCCGCGGCCCGCACCGCGCCGTGGATCGCGGTGCTCGGGGCCGTGGTCTGCGGGCTCGCCGTGGTGAGCGCCGTCCAGTACGGCTCGGCCTTCGCCGCGAGCCTGCGCCTGGGACGCCGCGCCCACGACGGCGCAGGACGTTGACACCCTCGCCGGCTGCGGGTAGAAACGGCCCGCTTCCGACGGTATGCAGGCCCGTAGCTCAGTGGTAGAGCACTACCTTGACACGGTAGGGGTC